>MGUS01000064.1:8805-10089 GCA_001800085.1 Elusimicrobia bacterium RIFCSPLOWO2_01_FULL_60_11
AAACCGGACAACGACCTGGCCATCGATCACCCCGCCGTCTCCGGCCATCACTGCCGCATCTCTCAGCAGGGAGACACCTATTTCATCGAGGACTTGAACTCCACCAACGGCACTCTGGTGAACGACAAGAAGATCATCAAGGCCGGAATCCACGACAAGGACGTCATCACCCTGGCCAAGCACACCCTGGTTTTCGTGGACGACCGCCCCCAGGCGGCCGCCTCCACGGCACCGGCCCAGGCAGCCCCCGCAGCGCCCGCGCCCGCGGTAAAAACTCCGGCCCCTTCTAATATGAACGAGACCCTGAACGACATCCAGCTGGTCGGGGGCGCTAAGAACAAGTTCGACCGCATCGGCGGCCTCATCATCACCGAAGGCGCCGTGGACGCTCAGACCGATTTCGTCCTCAAAGACACCTCCACCTATCTGGGCAAGTCCGACCGCGCCAACATCAAGGTCAAGGCCGGCATGATGGCCCCGGACCTGGGGGCCATGGTGAACCGCAAGTCGGACGGCTACGTGCTCGTCGCCATCAAGGAAGGGTACCCCAAGGTGAACGGCATCGACGTGGAGAAAGAGCGCCGCCTGAACGAGGGCGACGTCATCGAAGTGGGCGACACCAAGCTGCAGTTCTACCTCAAAAGCGCCTCTTAAGCCCGCTCCCTAATAAGATATAATACCGTCCATGGTCTTGAAGAAAGCCGAATGGGTCGGCCTCTCCGCCCTTTCGCTCGTCATCCTCGTTTTCGCGCTCAACTGGGCGGTCAAGCTTGCCGTCCACAGCCAAAAAGACGTGGTCGTCCCCGACCTGACCGGCCAGTCCCTTTACCAGGCCCTGGAAGTGCTTTCCAAACTCAACATGGGATTGAAGCAGGAGGGCGCGGAAACCAACGACAAGGTCCCGGGGGGCACGGTCCTCCGGCAGCAGCCGCCGGCAGGCATGTTGGTGCGCGAAGGCAAGATCATCCGCGTCACCCTCTCCCAGGGTGGGGAGACCATCTTCGTCCCCGACCTCACGGGGCAATCCTTGAGGTCGGCGGAGATCGCGCTCCGTCTCAACAACCTCGCTCTGGGCGAGATGCGCGGCCGCCCTTCGATCAAGTATGATAAGGACGTCGTCGTTTCGCAGGACCCTTCGCCCAAAGCGGTGGTGCGGAAGAACGCCCTGGTCCACCTGACCGTCTCCGAAGGCCCCCCTCCGCCCGGCGTCCTCCTCATGCCCGATTTCACGGGAAAAAGCCTGGATGAAGCGTCCGAATGGGCCCGGGGGATGAAGATCAAAGT
>MGUS01000064.1:10445-23316 GCA_001800085.1 Elusimicrobia bacterium RIFCSPLOWO2_01_FULL_60_11
AGTGAGCGCGAAAAACAGGGTCCTCATCGCGCCCTCCATCCTCTCCGCCGATTTCTCCAAACTCTCCGACGAGATCAAGTCGGTGGAAGCGGCGGGAGCGGACTGGATCCACGTCGACGTCATGGACGGCCACTTCGTGCCCAACCTGACCATCGGCCCCGTCGTGGTGCGCTGGATCCGGAAAGCCACGCCCATGTTCCTGGACGTGCACCTCATGATCACCGACCCCATGACCTACGCGCCCCAGTTCGCCGCGAGCGGGGCGGACTCCATCACTTTCCATGTGGAAGCCGTGGACGAGCCCCGGAAGATGATCGACGCCATCAAGGCCCTGGGGAAAAAAGTCGGGATGTCTCTCCGCCCCAAGACCCCGCTTTCGGCCGTGCTCCCCTATGTGCCTTCGCTGGACCTGGTCCTGGTCATGACCGTGGAACCCGGGTTCGGCGGGCAGAAGTTCATGGTTGACATGCTCCCCAAGGTGGCCGGCTTGAAGAAAGCGGCCCAAGAGAAGAACCCCGGCTTGAAGATCGAGGTGGACGGGGGGATCACCGCCGAGACCGCGCCCTTGGCGGTCCGGGAGGGCGCGGGGGTGCTGGTGGCCGGCAATTCCATCTTCGCCGAAGCGGACCGCGCGGCCGCCCTGCGCAAGATCAGATCTTGCGTTGACACGATCGGGTAAATCAAGTATAATTCAGTGCTTATGTCCGTCAAATTAAGATTTCAAAGAACGGGAATGCCCAAACAGCCCTACTACCGGCTGGTGGCCATCGACCATCGCGCGGCCCGCGACGCCAAGGAGATCGAGATCCTGGGGCATTACGATCCCAGGGAGAAAACGAACTCCCTCACCTTCAAGGCCGAACGGATCCAGTACTGGCTCTCCCAAGGGGCCCGGCCGTCGGATACGGTCCGCACGCTCCTGGTCCGAAACAAGTTTTATAAGTAACCCCTCCTGGAAGGTCTCGGAGCTCGCGGGCTCCAGGGTGGTCACTGAAGAAGGCGAGTTTTTGGGCGTCCTGGAGGACGTCTTCGGGACCCGGGCCAACGATGTGTTCGTTGTCCGCAACGGGGAAAAAGAATATCTGGTCCCCGCGCTCAAGTCGGTCGTTCTGGAAGTCCTGCTCTCTGAAAAGAAGATCACGGTCCGCCTGCCCCTGGGCTTGAGGGACATCTATGATCCCACCACCTGACTGCCGACCGGAGGTCGGCCTTGCAGGCCGAAGTCAGGTGGTGGGATGAGCCTCCCAAAGAAGCTTGAGATCGACGTCCTGACCCTCTTCCCGGGCATGTTCGACGGCCCCCTGGGAGAAAGCCTCCTGGAGAAGGCCCGGACGAAAGGCCTCCTCAAGATCCGCGTGGTGGACCTGCGGGACTTCGCCAAAGGCAGGCACCGCAAGGCCGACGACAAGATCTTCGGCGGCGGTCCGGGAATGCTCCTTCAGGTGGAACCCATCTGGCGGGCGCTCAAAAAACTGGGCGCGTTCGGCAAAGCCAAAGACCGCCCCACCGTGATCTACCTTTCGCCCCAGGGCGAGCGGCTCGACCAAGGCATCGTCAAAGAGCTCGCCCGAGCCAAACGCCTGATCCTCCTTTGCGGGCATTACGAAGGCATCGACGAACGGGCGATGCGCTGGGTGGACCGGGAGATCTCCATCGGGGACTATGTCCTCACCGGCGGCGAGATCCCCGCCATGGTTTTGACGGACGCTCTGGCGCGCATGGTGCCCGGAGTGGTGAAAGAAAGGGAGTCGGTGGAGAAGGATTCGTTTTTTGACGGGAAGCTGGACTGCTCGCACTACAGCCGCCCGGCCGAGTTCAAAGGCATGAAGGTCCCCCCGGTCCTGCTTTCGGGGAACCACAAGGCCATCGAAGAGTGGAGGAAATCGGAAGCGTTGGAAAAGACGGCGAAGAAAAGGCCCGATCTGCTTTGATTTTTACAGGAGAATATTGCCATGCATGCCCAGAAGATATTATCGCAAGTCCAGAAACCGTTCCTCAAGACCGGGCTGCCCGATTTCCGCTCCGGCGATTCCGTCCGCGTGCACGTGCGGGTGGTTGAAGGCGAATCCGAGCGCATCCAGCCCTTCGAGGGCGTCGTCCTCAAGCGCTCCGGCGGGGGCTTGGCCGAGGTCTTCACCGTCAGGAAGATATCCTTCGGCATCGGCATCGAACGCACCTTCCCCCTCCATTCCGCGCGGATCGACAAGATCGAGGTGTTGAAGAGCGGCCACGCGCGCCGCAACCGCCTCTACTACCTGAGAAAGCTCTCCGGCAAGGCCGCGCGCCTCTCCGAAAAAGACAAGGTTGATACCGGGGCCGAAGAAGAGACCGCCGCCCCTGTCCTGCACTCAACCCCCGAGACCGGCAAGACGCACTCCAAGAAAGCATCTCCCGAACCCGTAGCAACGCGATAAACCCCCTTGGGCGGAAACGCGCTCTTCAGATTCGACGAGGAACTGAAAAGCGAATTCTCCCCTTCCAAAAATAACTTTTGTTTAGTCGGCATCGACGAAGCCGGGCGCGGCCCCCTGGCCGGCCCCGTCGTGGCCTGCGCGGTCGCGCTCCCCGCCGGGTTCTTCGATGAACGCCTGGACGATTCCAAGAAGCTGGACCCGGCCACCCGGGCTTATCTCTACAAAAAAATAAAAGCGAAAGCCGCTTGGGGCATTTCCGTGGGCCAGGTCTCCCTGATCGATTCCGTCAACATCCTTTCCGCCACCCATAGATGCATGCACGCCGCGCTCCGGAACCTGCTCGCATGGAACCCCCATATCCAGCCGGACCTGGTGGCCGTGGACGGGCGCACCATCCCCCCGAGCGGCCTGCGCCAGGTCTCCATCGTCAAAGGCGACACGCTTTCCGCCTCCATCGCGGCTGCCAGCGTGATGGCCAAGGTCTTCCGCGACCGCATCATGCGCACGCTCTCCACACGGTTCCCCGGCTACGGGTTCGCGCGTCATAAAGGATACGGCACGGCGGCGCATCAGGAGCGCATCGCGGTCCTCGGGCCTTCCCCCGTGCACCGCAAGAGCTTCGCGCCCGTAAGGTTCATGCTGGATGAAAACTGAGGCAAGGTCCGCCGGGGACAGAGCGGAAGACCGGGCGCTGGCTTATTTCGAGGGGCTGGGGTGGAAGCTCATCGAGAGGAATTTCCTGTGCAAGGCGGGAGAAGTGGACTTGATCCTGGAGGACCCTAAGGGGACCGTCGTCTTTGTCGAGGTCAAATACCGGGCGAACTTGGCTTACGGCGCTCCGCAGGAGTTCGTGGGGGGCGGTAAGCAGGTCAAAATGGGGCGGGCGGCCCTGTTCTTCATCAAGAGCAAGGGCTTCAAGTTCAAGTCCGGGAACTACCGTTTCGACGTGGCCGCGGCGGGCCCGGAGACGTTAGAGCACATCGAGAACGCTTTTTCTTTCGACAACTACACGCTCTGAATCACTTCTGCTGGTAGGCCCGGAGCATCCAGGCGATCTTTTCGTGCTCCTCCATCAGACCCGTGAGGAAATCGCTCGTCCCCATGTCCTGGTGTTTGTCCGCGCAGGCCTGCAGGTCCTTGCGCAGTTCGCGGATGACCGTCTCATGGTCGTTCAAGAGCGCCTCGATCATGGCGGCCGCCTGGGGGTATTTGCCGGGGCTTTCCCTTAAATTCGCGAATTTCAGGAACTCCTCCATGGTCCCGATGGCGTACTCCCCGAGAGAGCGGGCGCGCTCGGCCACATCGTCGGCGAACACGGCTATCTGCGCGTACTGTTCGTCGAAGAGCTTGTGGAGCTCTGTGAAATCTGGGCCCACGACGTTCCAATGGAAGTTCTTGGTCTTGACCAGGAGGATGTACTCGTCGGCCAGGATCTTGTGAAGGATCTTGGCCACCGCCTGCCTGTCTTTGCTCTCAAGTCCGGTGTGGATGCTCATAAATGACCTCCTAAAACCTCATTCCTGCCGCTATTTTGATTCTACCATTTCTACACAAGTTGACATAAGTCCTCCCTTCCGCTCCCGCCGCCGTTATTCCAAAATGATGCCAGGTCATTTAAAACGGAGGTGGGACATGCTTTCAAAGATCTATTCGGGCGCGGTGCACGGCATCGACGGCTACATCGTGACGGTGGAAGTGGACATCGCGGCGGGGCTGCCCAAGCTCTGCACGGTGGGACTGCCGGACGCCGCGGTCAAGGAGGCGCGGGACAGAGTGGTGTCGGCCGTCAAGAACTCCGGCTTCGATTTCCCCGTGAGGAAGATCGTGGTGAACCTGGCCCCCGCCGACATCAAGAAGGAAGGGGCGTCGTTCGACCTGCCCATCGCCGCGGGGGTGCTCGCCGCCATGGGGGACTTGAAGGAGGACCGCCTCCGCGAGTGGTGCATGATCGGAGAACTGGCCCTGGACGGGACCTTGCGCCCCGTGAAGGGCGTTCTGGCCGTTGCGCTCGAGATCAAGAAAAAGAGATTCAAGGGAATGATCGTGCCAAGGCAGAATGCCCCAGAGGCCGGAGTCATCAAGGGACTTTCCGTGTTCGGCGCGGGGTCATTGAAGGAAGTGGTGGATTTCCTCAATGCCGATAAGCTGATCCTCCCGCCGGTCCAGGAAAGAGGGTCCGCGATGAACGGCAATGAGGCCCATGCCGCCCATGACTTCTCCGAAGTGAAGGGACAGGCCTATGCCAAGCGCGCCTTGGAGATCGCCTCCGCCGGGGCCCACAATGTCCTCATGATCGGCCCGCCGGGGACCGGCAAGACCATGCTCGCCAAACGCATCGCCACCATCCTTCCGCCACCCACCCTGGAAGAATCCATCGAGACCACCAAGATCCACTCCGTGGCGGGGCTCCTGCCCAAGGAAAAGAGCTTGCTCGCCGAGCGACCCTTCCGCTCCCCCCACCACACCATATCGGATTCCGCGCTCATCGGAGGCGGGGCGGTCCCGAGGCCGGGCGAAGTGTCGCTCGCCCACAACGGGGTGCTTTTTTTGGATGAGCTCCCCGAATTCCACAGGAATGTGCTCGAGGTCCTGCGCCAGCCGCTGGAATCGCACCATGTGGTGGTCTCGAGGGCGAAAGAGACCATGAGCTTCCCCGCCAATTTCATGCTCGTGGCCGCCATGAACCCCTGCCCCTGCGGGTTCCTGGGCCATCCCGGGCGGGACTGCATCTGCACTCCCCCTCAAATCCAAAGGTACGCGGGCAAGATATCCGGGCCCCTTCTGGACCGCTTCGACATCCACCTGGAGGTGCCGGCGCTCAAGATCGACGAGCTCACGAACGACGAGGAGCTGGGCGAGAAATCTCAATCCATACGCCAGAGGGTGGTGCGGGCGCGCGCAGCGGCCGAGCGGCGGCTCAAAGCGGAACCCAGGAACAAGAAGAGGGGCTTGTCCTTGGACGCGGACGGTAAAAAACTCCTCCGTTCGGCCGTGCAAAAGCTCTGTCTCTCCGCCCGGGCCCATGACCGCATCCTGAAGGTGGCGCGCACCATCGCCGACCTGAGCGGCTCGGCCGATATCAAGACGGTACATCTGGGAGAAGCAATAGGGTTTCGAGCCCTGGACCGGGTCTGCCCTTGAAAAAACCCTTATTGGGAGTTATACTATGTTAGGAATATCCTAATTTAGGAGGAATAACTCAAATGGGCAAATTAGTGGCAGTTTCACCCGTCGGCAAGAACGGCCAGACCGTGGTCCCCGCCAGCATCCGGAAGATGTTCAAGGTGGGGCCGGGGCACAACCTGGTGGGCTTTTATGTCCATGGGTCTCATGTGGAGATCGCCCCAATGGAAGTGACAAAGGTGGATTATACGGAAGCTGAACTAGACAGGATGGCTGAATTGGCCAAGGAAAAGGGAGGACGCGTCTTCAAAACTGCAGCGGCTGCCAAGAAGTTCATGAAGACCTTATGAATACTTGAGGTATTGCTATGTTCCTTATTTCCAGCGGACTGTCAAAAAACTTGATCCACATATCAAGGACAAGGTCAGTGATGCCGTGAACAATATCGTCGATTTCTACAATGAGGGAGGGCACAGCACAAAGGGGCTGGGTATTAAACATCTGCGGGACAATCTATGGGAAGCAAGAGCCGGACTACAGATCCGTATTCTCTATGACCTCTCGGGAGGCCAAGTGACATTCCTTTTGGCCGGTTCGCATGATGATGTAAGGAATTTTCTCAAACGCTGATGAATAAGCTCCCCACTATCAGGCAAGGGGAGACGCTATTTGACAAAGGCAGATACTTTGAATGCCATGAACTCCTGGAAGAGATTTGGATGAAGTCCGAAGGGAAGAAGAAGGTCCTATTGCAGGGGCTGATCCAAGCCGCGGCGGGGTTTCACAAACTGAAGCAGGGAAGCCCGGAAGGGGCGGCAAAACTTTTCACCAGAGCGGCCGAGAAGCTGGAGAAAAATACGGTCCGAGATGCCGTTCTACTGCGGTTTAAGAAGAAAGTTCTGAGGAAAATTGTGCCCTCCCTCTCACGATTTTGAGTCTCGCGCGTCTGCCAATCTAGCAATTGAAATTACTGCTTATGAAAAGTTTATGCAGGGTTTTCCATCTCTGTCCGATCTTAACTTCGATTAGAAATATTTTTTTGCTCCCTTGAGCGCACTTGGATACGGGGCTGCACCCTTCAGCTGCTTTTTGAGCCCATGCAAGGGCTGCTTTGAATTCGCTGTTGTCTGCATACTGATGACGGTTCCCATCGAAGTGGAACTGAATTGCATCCGCTAGATCATTTTTTGTGACGTCAGGAAATATGCCCGTCTGATGCTCTTGGACTTGAAATCGGCCATCTTCGACTTGTATCAGCTCAACCCATGAACTATACCCATGCTTCCAATCCAGCAAGGGCAGCACGCCGGTCAGATCATCATAAAGGACAATGCTGT
The DNA here is from genome assembly GCA_001800085.1 of Elusimicrobia bacterium RIFCSPLOWO2_01_FULL_60_11. Lineage (GTDB taxonomy): Bacteria > Elusimicrobiota > Elusimicrobia > 2-02-FULL-39-32 > 2-02-FULL-39-32 > 2-01-FULL-60-11. Next base: position 17,320 of record MGUS01000064.1, read on the forward strand.
TTTCTGATTGCTGTCGAACACGCACCTCATATTTCGAGGAACTCTTAAGATAGATGGAAATAAATTCGGCATCCTGTAAGTCATCCGGTTCATAGGAGAGCTCAAAATTTTCCGGTACGATGGTCTTCTTTGGGTGGAATTTGAACATAATCTCGATCCTGTCCAAAACCGGCAACTTGTCACTGCAATAAATATGGTTTGATGCGATGAGAAAAAATAAAGCCACACCGACCAGACCCTGCCGATTTATGCGCCTTTTCATGGTATTCGCTCGCATTTCACGCATAATATAAAATTTGCCCAGAGAGGGAATCGAACCCACACGCCCGTAAGGACATGAGATTTTGAGTCTCACGCGTCTGCCAGTTCCGCCATCTGGGCAATAAATTGGAAACCGGGCTTGCGGTTTATTATATCATTCTAATTGCCGATGAATTTACTCGATAAGTTCGAGCGCAAGCTGGGCCCCTTCTCCATCCCCCACCTGACCGAGATCCTCATCTTCGGCCAGGCCGCGGTCTGGCTCTGCTCCCAGGCGGGCTGGCTGGACTTGAGCAACATCGTGCTCATCCCCGAACTCGTCCGGGCCGGGGAGTACCGGCGCCTGGCCACATTCCTCTTCATCCCCCCCGTCGCGCACCCCGTCTTCATCATCTTCGCCTGGCTCATCTTCTTCTATATGGGCAAGGCCCTGGAATCCCACTGGGGCGAGTTCCACTACAACCTCTTCATCTTCACGGGCTATGCCGCCACCGTGACGGTCTCATTCCTCCATCCCGCCCAGGCGGTGGCCAACACCTTCATCGGCACTTCGGTATTCCTGGCCTTCGCGCTCCTCTACCCCGACTTCGTCATCTACATCTTCTTCATCCTGCCCTTGAAGATCAAATGGATCGCCGCTTTCACCTGGGCTTCCTACGCCTTTGGCCTCGTCTTCGGGAGCCCCGCGAGCCGCCTCTCCATCCTGGCCTCTATCGCCAACATCATCCTTTTCTTCGGACGGGACATTCTCGCCTGGACCCGGTCCCGCGGGCGCAAAGTGACGTCCCAAGTCAAGGAGACCGTGGTCGTAGCCCGGCCTTTCCATACCTGCGCGGCCTGCGGCAAGACGGACAAGACCCATCCGCAGGAGGAATTCCGCTACTGCTCCCGCTGCGCGGGTTCTTTGGGATATTGTTCGGAGCACATCCGGGGGCATGAGCACCGATGATCGCCGACCTCACCGCCCTGCAAGTGCTCAACCGGCTCCCGGAAAGCGTGGTCGTCACGGATCCATCGGGCACCATCCTCTATGTGAACGAGGCGTTCTGCAAAGTGACCGGCTATGCCGCCACCGAGGCCACCGGGCAGAACCCGCGGATGTTGAAATCCGGCCGCCATGACGCGGAATTCTACAATCACATGTGGCAGTCCATCCGGGAAACGGGGTTCTGGCACGGGGAGATATGGAACAAGCGCAAGAACGGGGAGATCTACCTGGAGAACCTCTCTATCAGCGCGGTCAAGGACGCCGAAGGGCGGCCCACGCATTACCTGGGGGTCTTCAGCGACATCACGGACAAAAAAATCGCTGAAGACCGGCTCAGGTTCCTCGCCTACTATGACTTCCTGACCGGCATCCCCAACCGCACCCTGGCCGTCAACCGCCTGACCCAGGCGCTGGCCCACGCCCGGCGCTACCATAAAATGGCGGCCGTGCTTTTCATGGACCTGGACCTCTTCAAGAAGGTGAACGATTCCATGGGCCACAACATGGGGGACCAACTCCTCAAAGCCGTGGCCGTACGCCTGAAACTCTGCGTGAGGGAGGAGGACACCGTGGCCCGCATGGGCGGCGACGAATTCGCCGTCATTCTCCCCGACATTTTAAACCGGGACGATGCCTCCAAGGTCGCCAATAAGATCCTCGACCGGGTGGGCCAGCCCGTGAACGCGGAAGGAGTGGAGCTCTTCATCACCCCCAGCATCGGCATCAGCTTCTACCCGGCCGACGCGGAGAACGCCGAGGTCCTCCTCAAGTGCGCGGACCAGGCCATGTACAGGGCCAAGGACCGCGGCCGCAACAACTACCAGATATACGGCGATGACCAAAAGTCCTGAAGGGCCTTGAAATCGCCGGGTTCCTCTGTTAGAATCACGCCATGAAAAAGAAAAAGACCGCCGCGGAAAGAAGGAAGATAAGAGACCGACGGAGAAAAGGCGCCGTTGACCTGATCTATCAGCGCATGGTGGCCCGCAGCGTCCTGCCCGAAAGAAGAAAGAAGGACCGCCGGAAATAACCAGGAAGGAGATCTTGTGGGCGGGGTGGGACTTGAACCCACACCTCGGTTGCCCAAGTCAGGATTTTAAGTCCTGTGCGTCTGCCAGTTCCGCCACCCGCCCGTATATCCCTGTAAAAAACTTCCTAAGACTTACGGGCTGCACCGCTTCCTTAATCCCGAGGAATAAGAATGCGGTGCGCCCATCCAAAAAATCCTCGTGAACCCCATTATACAAATAAGCCCCTGGTTATTCTTTACAAGTTCCTGCCGCTTGACAGCCGGAGAAGCGGAATAGTATAGTTCAGGCCTGAACATGAACGATCCAAGCCCCATTCGCCCGTTCCACCGCCTCACCGGAGTCCTCGTCGCCGTCCCCCTCCTGATCTGGATCTCCACCGGGCTGCTGTTCCACGTCAAGCACCGCTACGGCGAGGCCTATGAACAGCTCCAAGTCCCGGCGGCGGCCGCCCGCTGGGACCGCGTCGGCGTGAGCCCCGCCCAGTTGGTAAGGGAAGGCAAACTGGACCCGGGCGGACGCCTTTCCCTGGCGGTCCACCCTTCCGGAGCGATGGTCTACCAAGGCTTGTCCAAGGGCAGGCGGGTTTCGATCGACGGCTCCACCGGACGGCCCCTGCAACCCGCATCGCCGGAAACAGGCAAGGAATGGGTGGAAGCTGCCGTGAAAAATTCCCCCCACGCCCGTCGCTATGACTCGGCCCTGCGCCATGAGAGGACGGGCGACCATGCGGTCACGGTCTTTTTCAGAGGCGGGAAGGAAGTGAGGGTCGACCTCTTGACCGGAGAACTGTCCCAGCAGGGCGCCCTCAATAAATGGATCGACCTCACCTACCGGCTCCACTACCTCCAATGGACCCCCTGGCAGAGCGTCAACATCGCCCTCGTGATTGCTGCCGCCCTTGCCGTCCTCGCGCTCACCGCCAGCGGCATCAAGATGGCTGTGCTGCACTTTCTCTCTTGACACCCCCCTGAAGGTATTTGTATAGTAGCCCAATCTCGGGAGCCCGCAAGGGTTTTTAGGGGAAGCCGGTTGAAATCCGGCACGGTGCCGCCACTGTGACCGGGGACGAATTCTCATTGTCCGACCGGAAGTCAGAAAACCACCCGAGCCCATAGAGCCTTCACTTGCCTCCGTGTACAGAGGCGAATGGCGACACTTAGTTCGACTGCGAGGGCAGAATACGGCGCCCCAACCTTAGGAAACCAAGGTTGGGGCATCTTATTATCAAAGGGAAAAACAATGAAACTCAGAAAGAATGTTGCTATGGCAGTATTGCTTTCGGCTTGCGTCCTGGCCGGCGGCCGGGCGGGGGCCGCGAAGACCGAGGCCGACGCGAGCCAGGTGATGACGGCGGAACCGCTCGTCGTCTCCGTCACGCGCATGGACGTGCCTTTCGACGAAGTGGCGGGATCCGTGCAAGTCATCACGCGCGAGGAGCTGGAAGCCAGGCAGGTCAAGAACGCCGGTGACGCTCTCCGGGGGCTGGCGGGCTTGGACGTCAACCGTTCCGGAGGGGCCGGCAAGGTGACGGACATCTATTCCCGCGGGACCAACTCCAACCACACGCTCATCCTCATCGACGGGGTAGAGATGAACGACCCCATGACGGTGGGCCGTTCCTATGACTTCGCCCAGCTGACCGCGGACAACATCGAGCGGATCGAGTATCTCGAAGGCCCGCAGAGCACGCTCTACGGCTCCGACGCCATGGGCGGCGTGGTCAACATCGTGACCCGCAAAGGGACCGCGGAGAAACATCTTTCCGCGGGGCTCGAAGGCGGCTCTTTCGGCACCTTCATCCAGTCGCTCCAGATGAGCGGGGCCCAGAAGTGGGTGAACCTCGCCTTGGGCGTGTCCCATACCAAGACGAACGGCATCTCCGCGGCCTCCGGCAGGGGGAACGACGAGAAGGACGGCAACGAGAACACCAACATCTCCGCCCACCTCGGCATCGACCCCTCGAAGACCTTCTCCACGGAGTTCATGGTCCGCAACATCGATTCCAAGACCGACCTGGACAACGGCGCGGGGCCCGACATGGACGACCCCAACCACTCCGCCCGCTCCGACCAGACCTTCTTCCGGAGCCAGGCCAAACTGCGGCTCTTCGACGGCCTCTGGAACCACAAGGCGGGGTTCTCCTATTCGGAGCACGACAACGTCACCACCAATGAGGCCGACCCGGCCCATCTTTTGGACTCTTCGCGCAGCCAGTTCCGGGGCAAGGTCTATACCTATGACTGGGAAAGCGTGGTCCGCATCGCCGAGATCGACCACCTGCAGGTCGGCGTCGAGCACCAGGAAGAGAAAGGCGACTCCGAATCCGTGAGCGACGGCGCTTTCGGGCCCTTCAGCAGCGTTTTCAGCGAAGAGCGCACCGGGGTCACCAGCTACTTCGCCCAGAATCAGATCCGCCTCTTCGACGCCACCACCCTCTCCCTGGGAGGCCGGCTGGACGACCACCGCTCCTTCGGGAACCGCAAGACCTTCCGCGCGGCCGCGTCCCACGAGGTCAAGGCCTCCGGGACCAAGGTCAAAAGCTCCTACGGCACGGGCTTCAAGGCGCCGTCCCTCTTCCAGCTCTACTCTTCCTTCGGCAACCGCGACCTGGGCGCCGAAAAGAGCGAGGGCTGGGACGCGGGGCTCGAGCAGACCCTCTTCGACGGCCGCTCGTCCATCGGCGGGCTCTACTTCGCCAACCACCTGGACAACATGATCGACTTCGACAACGTGACCTTCAAGTATAAGAACACCGCCGAAGCCGAGACGGAGGGCGCGGAATTCTTCATCTCCGCCCGCCCCGCCGACAAGCTCTTCACGCGCTTCAAGTACACCTACATGGAGACGAAGGACGCCACCACGCGCGAACCCCTCATCCGCCGGGCGCGCAGCAAGTTCGGCGCCGACGTCAACATGAGCGTGACGCCGGAACTCAACACGCACGTCAACGTCAACTACGTGGGCCCCAGGGACGACCTGGACTTCTCCGCCTTCCCCCCCGCCCGCACGGAGCTCAAGGGCTACACCGTGACGAACCTGGGAGTCAGCTACCGGCCTTTGAAATACCTGGAGCTCACGGGACGCGCCGAGAACGTCTTCAACACCCAATACGAGGAGATCCTGGGGTTCGGCTCCCCGGGCGTCTCGGGATTCGTCGGTGCGAAGTTCATCTACTGACACCTTTCGCCGCGTCCGCAGCGCTTGCGCGCTCCTCGCTTGGAGCGCGCTTGCCGCGGGACCGGCTCAAGCGGCGGAGACCCGGACCTACGGCAGGATCATATCGCTCGCGCCCAGCCTGACCGAAGTCCTTTACGCGGTCGGGGCCGGGACCCAAGTGGCGGGCGTGACCCGCTACTGCATCCACCCTCCCGAAGCCATGAAGAAACCCCGGGTCGCGGGCTACATCGACCCCAACTACGAGATGATCATGAAGCTCAAGCCGGACCTGGTCCTGCTTCTGCATGAACATCAGGCCCACATCCAGCGGCTGAAAGGGATGGGTATCGAGGTGCGGCTGATCGACCAGAGGTCCGTGAAGGGGATCATCGGCTCCATCCGGGAGATCGGGGGCTTGGCCGGAAAAGCCGCTGAAGCCGAAAAGCTCGCCCAGGGGATCGAAGGCCGCCTCGAGAGGATCCGCAAAGAGACGGCCCGGCTCGAGCGGCCGCGCGTGCTCCTGACCGTGGGCCGCCACGCGCAAGCCGGCTCCCTGGAACG
>MGUS01000064.1:23345-27163 GCA_001800085.1 Elusimicrobia bacterium RIFCSPLOWO2_01_FULL_60_11
GCGGGAGTTTCTTCGGGGAGATGATCGGGATGGCGGGCGGCAGGGACGCTTACGGGCGCCCGGGCGACCATTTCGACACTCTTTCCCGCGAAGGCATCTTGAACCTGGACCCCGACGTCGTGCTCGAGATGCTGCCCGACATCAAAGAGCACGGGATCACCCGCGAGTTCATCCTGAGCCAATGGGCCGAGGTCCCGGGTCTTCGGGCCTCGCGTTCGAACCGCGTCTATGTGTTGGACCACTCCTATGTGGTCGTTCCGGGACCCAGGTTCATCGACACTTTGGAGATGATGGCCAAGGACATCCACCCGGGCCTGAAATTGGAGGGCCCGTGACGGACCCCCTCATCGAGGTTTCAGAGCTCTCGTACCGCGCGGGAGAGCGGGAGATCTTGAGCGGCGTCAGCTTCAAGGTCGAGCGGGGCGATTTTTTATCCATCATCGGGCCCAACGGCGCGGGCAAGACCACGCTCCTCAAATGCGTGGGCGGGATCCTCAAGCGCACAAAAGGCAGCGTCAGAATTTCGGGCCGGCCGGCGGAATCCCTTTCTCATAAGGAAATGGCGCTCCGATGCGCCTACGTGCCGCAGTCGGGCCTGACGGCTTTCCCTTTCACGGTGGGCGAATTCGTCCGCATGGGCCGCTACGCCCACACGGGGCCCTTTTCCGCTCTCTCCTCCGGGGACCTCACGGCCGTGCGCCGGGCCATGCAGATGACGGAGATCGAGGAGTTCGAGGACAGGAACTTGAACACTTTGAGCGGAGGCGAGCGGCAGAGGGTCTGGATCGCCGCGGCCGTGGCGCAGGAATCCGAGATCCTCCTGCTGGACGAGCCGTCCACATTCCTGGACCCCAAGCACCAGATCTACATCATGGAGATATTGAAGGCCTTGAATTCCAAATACGGCGTGACCATCCTCTCGGTCACCCATGACGTGAACGGGGCGCTTGTGGCCGGGGGCCGGGCGATAGCTCTGCGGGACGGAAAGGTCGCGTTCTCGGGAGCCGTGCAGGAACTCCTGGCTGGCAAGGTCCTGGAGGGCATTTACGGGGTGCCGTTCCATGTGCTGGAACATCCTCATATCGGAAAACGCGTGGCGGCCCACGCGGGGACTGAAGCGTGAACCTGACGGTCCGCGCGAAGAACCTGTCCCTTGCGGCCTGCATTGTTTTTTCAGCCGCGGTCCTGTTCATCGCCCCGCTCCTGGGCATGGAGGCCTTCTCTCCCGCGCTTTTTTTCGAACGGTCTCAAAATCTGGACAGCCAGATCCTTTGGAAACTCCGCATACCCCGGGTGTTCCTCGCGTTCTTGGCGGGAGCGGGGCTTTCGGTCTGCGGCATGGCTTTCCAGGCGCTCTTCCGCAACCCCCTGGCCGACCCCTCCACCCTCGGGGTCTCGAGCGGCGCGTCCGTCGGAGCGGTGCTCTTCATCTTCACGGGGCTCATGAGCACGCCCTTCGGCGTCCCCGGCATCTCCCTCTTCGCTTTCCTGGGCGCCCTGGGCTCCATCCTTTTCGTCTACGGCATCACTCGCGTCGCCCGCGTGGAGATGGGGAGCACCATGCTCCTGGCCGGCGTGGCCGTGAGCCTGTTCTTCTCCAGCATCATCATGTTCGTCCAGCATTTGAGCGATTACTCGGACTCGTTCCACATCCTCCACTGGCTGATGGGCGGCGTGGACACGAGCGGATTCACCGATGTCCTGACCGTGCTCCCGTTCGTCGCCGCGGGCGGCCTGGCGGTCCTGCTCCTCACCCGGGAGTTGAACTTGATCGCCATGGGGGACGAGATCGCGCTCTCCCGCGGCGTGAACGTATCGCGGACTCAGAAACAGCTTTTTTTCGCCACCTCGCTCACGGTGGGCGGCATCGTCTCGGTCTGCGGCCCCATCGGGTTCGTGGGCATCATGGTGCCCCACATCTGCCGCCTCTGGATCGGCTCCGACCACCGCTACTTGACCGCTTTTTCTCTCCTCTTCGGCGGGGCCTTTTTGGTGCTCTGCGACCTCTTCGCGCGCTCCGTCATCGCCCCCGCCGAGATCCCCGTGGGCGTCATCACCGCGCTCCTGGGAGGGCCCTTCTTCATCTGGCTCCTGGTCTTCCGGTTCTTCGAGGGCCGCGTGGCATGACCCAAAAAATAGTTCGGCTCATCCGCCACGCCTCCACCCCCGCGACGGCCGGCAAGCGCTTCATCGGGACCACCGACATGGGACTGTCCGGCAAAGGACGCGGGGAAGCCCGGCGACTGAAGCGGGTCTTCGCCGACCGGGGAGCGGACATCTGGTGCAGCCCCATGAAGCGCTGCCTGGAGACGGCGCGGCTCGCCGGCGCGGCAACCCGGAGGATCAAGGTCCACCATGATTTAAAAGAAATCGATTTCGGACTTTGGGAAGGGCTCACATTCAAGGAGATCAGCAAGAGATATCCGAAAGGGGCCCGACTTTGGCTCCGCCATCTTTCCCGGTTCCGGTTCCCCGGAGGCGAAGACATGGCGGAGTTCGACAGGCGGACCGGAAAGATGGCGGACAGGATCCGCTCCCACCGGCGCGAGCGGCTGTTGGTGCTGGCCCACGGGGGCGTGATACGGGGTATCCTGCGGCATCTTCTGGACCTGCCGGCCAGCGCCCAGTTCAGGTTCGAGATAGAGCCGGCGTCCGTCACGGAAGTGCGCCTCTCCCGCTGGGGCGGGTCTCTGGTTATGAGGAGGATTCGATGAGCAAATTCATTCTGGTCACCGGCGGGGCCCGGAGCGGAAAAAGCACCTACGCGCGGCTCCGCGGAGAGACCCTGCCCGGCCCGCGGTCTTATGTGGCCACCTGTCCCGTGGCCTACGATGCCGAGATGGACGCCCGCATCGACCGCCACAAGAAGGAGCGCGATCCGGAAAAATGGCGGACCGTGGAAGAATTGAAGGACCTGCCGGGCCTCCTCTCCCGCATGCGCGACCAGAAGGTGGTCCTGGTGGACTGCCTCACGCTCTGGCTCTACAATTTCATGCGCGAAGCCAAAGCGGGAAAAACGACCTTCGACGAAGACCAGGGCAAGGCCCATTGCCTTGAGCTCGCGGAAGCCGCAAAAAAATATCCCGGGACCCTCATCCTCATCACCAACGAACTGGGGTCGGGCATCGTGCCTCTCCTCCCGGCCGGGCGGGTGTACCGCGACATGGTGGGGCGCTGCAACCAGATCCTGGCGGCCGCCGCGTCGGAAGTCCTATTGATGGTCTGCGGACAGGCCTTGAAGATAAAAGGATGATGACATGAACGATAAGATCCTGGAGAATACGCTCCGCCAGATCAGGCCTCAAGACGCCGGGTTCCGCGCCAAAGCCCGCGCGCGCCTGGAATGCCTGACCATGCCCCATTGGGCGCTCGGCCGCCTGATGGACCTCTCCATTGACCTGGCGGGAATGACGGCGTCCATGGAGCCGCCCGTTTCGCGCCGCGTCATCGTCACCATGGCCGGGGACCACGGCGTGGCCCGCGAAGGCGTGAGCCTGTATCCGCCGGAAGTCACCCCCCAGATGGTGCACAACTTCGCGCGCGGAGGGGCGGGCATCAACGCCCTGGCCAAGACGGCCCGCGCGAGCGTGCTCATCGTGGACATGGGCGTGGCGAGCGACCTCTCCGCCTTGGAGCGGGACAAAAAGATCGTCTCGCGCAAGGTGGCGAAGGGCACGGCGAACCTGGCCAAGGGCCCCGCCATGACGCGGGAGCAGGCCCTTCAAAGCGTGGAGACCGGCATCGAGATCGCGCTGGACCTGGCGGAGCGGGCAGACATACTCGGAACCGGAGACATGGGCATCGGCAACACCACACCC
>MGUS01000064.1:27180-27892 GCA_001800085.1 Elusimicrobia bacterium RIFCSPLOWO2_01_FULL_60_11
CGAGGCCGGGCTCAAAGTCAACCGGCCGGACCCTAAGGACGCCTTGGACGTCCTCTCCAAGGTGGGCGGCTTCGAGATCGGCGGCATCGCGGGGCTGATCCTGGGAGCCGCCGCAAGAAGAAAACCCGTGATCATCGACGGTTTCATCTCCACCGCGGCGGCCCTCATCGCCCGGGGGCTCTGCCCGCAAGCCATGGACTACGTCGTGGCCTCCCACCTTTCCGAAGAGCGGGGCCACGCGCTCATGCTCAAGTCGCTCGATAAAAAAGCCCTTCTGGACCTGAACCTGCGCCTCGGCGAAGGCACGGGGGCGGCGCTCGCCATGACCCTGGTGGAGGCCTCGGCCCGCATCCTCACGGAAGTGGCCACATTCCAGGAAGCCCAGGTCTCCCAGGCCACATGATACGGAACTTCCTGGCCGCGCTCCAGTTCCTGACCCTCTTCCCCCTCTCAAGCGACTACAGCCTGACCGCCGACCGCAAATCCGCCTCCGCTTATTTTCCATTGATCGGGCTTCTTCTGGGCCTATCGCTGGCCGGGCTGGACCATCTCCTCCTCTGGATCTTCCCGACGCTATTGAGAAGCGCGTGCCTGACGGTAACGCTCTTCATCCTGACCGGGGGTCTCCACACGGACGGCCTGGCCGACAGCGCGGACGGCTTCATGAGCGGCCATTCCAAGGACGGCATCCTAAAGATCATGAAAGACCCCC
>MGUS01000065.1:0-355 GCA_001800085.1 Elusimicrobia bacterium RIFCSPLOWO2_01_FULL_60_11
CATCCGTGGCAGGATGCGCAGTTGGCCACATGGAGGTCCCCCCCGGTTGCCGCAAGGCCGTGGTAGGAGTCCCGATAGGTCTTAAAGCGGTCCGTGGGCAGGTGGAATTTTGACGCTATTTTTTCCGATTCATGGCATCCAATGCAGGTTTTAGTGATGGCTCCCACATAGGCGGATGAAGCCGGGTCTTTCACGGAGCGGATCGTGTGCTCCCCGTGACAATCCGTGCAGACGGGGGCTTCGCGGATGCCGGCGCGGGCGGCCTTGCCGTGCACGCTTTTTTCATAGGCGCTCCGGACGTTTTTATGGCATTTCCCGCAGGTTTCCGGAACGCGCGCGCGGGATAGCTTGGACT
>MGUS01000065.1:386-607 GCA_001800085.1 Elusimicrobia bacterium RIFCSPLOWO2_01_FULL_60_11
CTCTACGTGGCAGGATACGCAGGCGTTGCCTCTATGAACGGAGTCCCCGAGGGCGTTCGAATCCACCTGGGGGACACCTTCAATGTTTTGTCCGTGGCAGGAGAGGCAGGTTTCGTTATCTTCCGCAAACAGAAGAGGAACCAGCAGGGTGACGAAAAAAGCAATGGTGCAAAGCCGTCTCATAGAATTGAAAGGAAAATGCCGGCGGACCCGCCGGCAGG
>MGUS01000065.1:673-2034 GCA_001800085.1 Elusimicrobia bacterium RIFCSPLOWO2_01_FULL_60_11
GATCCTGGTCGGACTTTGCCAGAGACGCGTCATCGGTTAAGTTCAGTGCGGAGGGATCCGCCTTGAACATTTTGGCCATGGCGGCATTGCCCTTGGCGTCTTTCGCGTGGCAGGTGGCGCAGGACTTGGCGTATTCCGCTTTTGCCGCTTCAGAGACCGCCGGCGCAACTGCGGCCGGGGCCTTTGCTTCCTCGGTCTTGGGTTCAGCGGGCTTGGATTGAGCGCCCTTGCCGGAGAGCTGCCGGAGGTACTGGGCCACGGATTTTTGTTCTTCCGCGCTCAATTGCTTTCCGTAGGCCGGCATCTTGTTCTTCCCGTCGGCGATCACTTTGAGGAGATCTTCATCCTTCATGGCGGCGACCGCATCCGACGCCAAGTTCATGGCCGAAACATCCACCTTGAACATTTTCGCCATTGCCGCCTTCCCCTTGCCGTCGGCGCCGTGGCAGGCGGTGCACTTAGTGTCGTAGATTTTCTTGCCGGCGTCGTCGGCTCCGGCAACGGCGGGCATCCCCCATGCCGCCAGGGCGCCGGCCGCGAAAAGAATTGACATTGAACGTCTCATGGAAAACCTCCCTGGATGATTCACTTAGAACTTATAAGTCAAACTCAGCCCAACGGTATGCGCATCGTAGTTCTCCGGCGACCAACCCAAAAATACATATTGGTTGGAGTTTAGGACATAGTTGTTGACATCAGTGACGATAGGCTGCCAGACAGACAGGCCGTCTATGGCATAGTCTTTCGCCAAATATCTTTCATAGCTGTAATTCAAGCGCAGGGTGAGATTCTCCACCAAGAACCACTTCAACGATGCCAGCCACTTGTGGGTCTCATTTTCCGTCTCAGGATAGTCCCTTGCAACCGCATTTGCCCCCTGCGTTGCGGCAGTGTTTGTGCCCTTAGTCCCATCCGTCACAATCGTGTTGGGATTCGACGCCCGGAGCTGCCCTCTTGAACGCGTGAACGCAAACGAGGCGTCCAGGTCCAGCTTCTTCTTTATGAGGACGGCATTTGCCCCGAGTCCGAAACCGTCCGTGAGGTCTTCGGCAGTGGATACCCAGTCGTTCGCCGCAAGATCCAACGGCAGTTTTGTGATGCTGCCCGATTCTCTGTACCTTAAATGCATGTCAGTGACCGTTTTTTCCACGGAGTAATTGCCGAAAAGAGTCAATATCTCAGAAGGTTCGTAGGTCACATCCATGCTCACGGCGTGATTTTTTTCCTTCTGGGTGCCGTATTCTGTTCCCATGTAGTCGTCCAGCCTGTATACATATTCCGCATCCAGAGTTAGGCTGTCCAGCGGGAATATGGAAGTCTTGATCCCGGCGACATCTCTTAAACGGCTGGTCTGATCGAAC
>MGUS01000065.1:2084-10694 GCA_001800085.1 Elusimicrobia bacterium RIFCSPLOWO2_01_FULL_60_11
ACTGCCGGGGAACATAATTCAAAGAAGCTTTTAGGGTGTGTTCCTTCGTGACATCCACGTCTCTGTTGTCCCTTTTCATCCTTTCGTATTCATAGCCCAATCCCAGGCTTAGATCGGACAAAACCTGGTAGGAAAGATCCGTCCCCAAATTCAACTTGGAGTAGCTTATGGGAACGCTTTTCCTTGTGTAGACGGGATTGAAGTTCCCGACAGGAGTAGCGGTTGAAAACAACTGATCCAGGCGAACGCGGTTGATTTGCAGTTCCGGCGTCTGGTTGTCCATCTTGTAGTAACGGACCTTGCCCGTGAGAGTGAGGGGATTGATGGGTTTTAAGATCAAAGACGAGTTTGCGCTTAATGTCTTGATTTTCCCTTCAAGGCTGGGACGGGAAGGGTCAATGGCAACGCCCAGTCGATTGGCCTCGTTTATTATGTTCTGGTTTGCCGTCACAGGCAAGAAAGCGTCGTTCTGGCTGGTCCAGCCATAGCTGAGGGACGCGTTCAGCCGACTTTGCCAGAAAGGCAGGTTAGCTCCTCCCGCAAGGGTGAAGTTGTGCGACTGGTTATCCGGAGGAAGTCCAAGCCGGACTTTGTCCGGAGCTGACGATCCGGATGCGGAAATAGCAGCCGGGGTCAATCGCCAGGGGTTGTCGTAGGTCAGGGCGTCGATGTCGTTCTTGAAGATCGAGCCGTTGTAGCTCAAGACGGCGCTGAAAAGTTCCTGGTTGACTTCCGCGCTTACGGAGACGTCCTGGGTGTGATATTTTATGGGTTCCGTAATCTCCGTAAAGGGGGTATAGGCCCCCGTTACTTTGGTTCCATTTCTGTCCTCTTGTTTTCCTGAAAGCCCTATCCGGAGGTTGTCCATGGGGGACAGTTTGAGATACGCGGAAACCGTGTCTCTGCGGATTCTCAAGGGAACAAAAGGCACGTTTGTGAAGACGGCGGGAGCATTGTTCGTGCTTGTCTGGAGGTCGGTCTGCAACTGGTCGGATAAGCCGAAGTTGCCGTTCCCATTATTTACAAAGAAAGACCTGGCGTTGTTGGCATAGACATGAGGGGTTTGGTCATACTTTACGCCCATTTCCATCAGGCCCCATTTCCCGGTCTTGAGAGCGAAGTCCTGGTCATCCAGCCCCAGTTTTCTCCCTTTGATGTCAATGTAACAGTTCGATTTCTCATGCTCGGTTTGGACCGACAATTTTTCCAGGTAAACGCCTTCCGGCACCGTGCGGTATTCTTCGAACTTGGCCGCGTTATTGTCCTTTCTTACAGCCTGTCCGGTTACCGTGACCTCCCCCTCCATGGCGGCGAAGAGAGGGGCTGCCGCGCCGAGCGCCAGAAGAACCGTCGCGGCTGTCTGCGCCGCGAAACTTGCTCTTTGAAATTTCTTTTTCATTTTCATATCCTCCCTTACCTCTGGAACCTTACGCCCTGAGGATGGTTGGAACCGTGAATCATGGGATGGCACTTTAGGCATGCGCGTTCCAATGCGTAGGTTACGGCGGGAGTTCCGGGCACAGAGACGTGAACGCCGGGTCCGCCCTCGTTATGACACTGCTGACAGAGGCGGGGCCGTTTCACTTTCAGAAGTTTGTCATGGTTGGAACCGTGGGCGTCGTGACAGTTCAAACAGTTTTCTCGAACCGGCGGGTGATCCCAAAGGAAGGGGCCTCTCTTTTCGGCATGGCAGGAGTAACAGTTTTCATTAGTTGAATTTTGCGCCAGAAGTTTGGGTCCGGCGCTGCCATGCGGATTGTGGCAGCTCGTGCATTGAAGCTTGCCTTCCTTAATGGGCATATGGGTGGATTTCTGGCCCTGAGCTTTTCTCTGGAGGTGGCATTGATAGCAGGTTTCGGATTCGGAGTTCTTGACGAGAAGGGAAGGGCCTTTGGAGCTGTGCATGCTGTGACACTGGACGCAGGCGAGATTGCGGGATTCATGCTGGCTCCCTTTCCAGAACATCCTCTTGCCGTTGTCGTGGCACTGGAGGCAGATGGCCGCAGATTCGGCCCCCTTCAGATTCTTGGGATTTTTGATGGTCGCGAAGCCCGGCTTGGAACGGTCTCCCCCCGCTTCCATGTGGAGCGAACCCGGGCCGTGGCAGGTTTCGCAGGATTCTTCAAAAGCGATTTTTTTGATGGCTGGAAAAGTCCTGGAGTGGATGTTCTTTTTAAAGGCTTCGCCCTGGTCGCTATGGCAGGCGATACAAGCGGAAGCTCCCACTTTGTCGGGAGTATTGGCCAGAGCAAGCTTTGGGAATGAAAGTGACAGGAGAATGAAGAAGAAGCTCGAGGGAACCAGACACTTTCTTATCATCATAATTTTTTCTCCTTGTATGATTTAATTAATAATAGCTAGGAAATTACAATATCGCGCAGGGCCGCACTATGACCTGAATCATAATGGATGGGCCCGAATTATTTGCTGGTTTTCAAAGAGCGAATATAAGCCAGGATGTCCGGAGCTATCGCCGTGGCAGCCCGCGCATTTGGCTTCATATTCAAAACATGAATTGCGCTTCCAAAGTAACTGCATTTTGTTTTGTGTCTTTATATGTTGTGGCAGCAGTATCTTGGTGCGTTAATACGTTGTTATATTCCAGGACAAATCTGCCGAAAGTGAATGGTTTCCAATTGATCCCAAAACTTGCCACAGCGGTCGCTGTTTTGTCATTCAAGGCGCCTCTGTCCGGATCGTAGTTAACCAGTTCATATCTTGTGTAAGGCCCAAGCAGATCGCCTTTCAGGTATCCTTGTAGTTCTAGAAACATAGTAGAAGCGCCATAAGTGGTATCGCTTGTCCCCCCAACTTTTCGATAACCCCCTTCCTGAAAGTAATAGGAGGCTATGACAGCTCCCTTAGGCAACGTATAATTTCCTACCGCCCCTAGAGAATAAAAGTCATCCCAACCGGCGCCCTTTGGAGTCTTTAGCTTGTTGAGCGGGAATTTCCCTTTATAATAGTAAAGACCCAGCATGCTTCCCTGATCTCCCAGAGAATAATCACCCGTCACCCATATATCCTTTTCAGTATCGTCGCCAAGCTCGACCGTATTTTCATATTTTCCCGTGCCGTTGACAATTCCCGCTTCAAAAAAAGCGTCCTTCACGCCGACGCCGGCTGTGGCCCCGAACTGACGCGAGAAAGGCCGGTATGGATTATCTCCAAACGAGGTGCTGATGGCGGTAGGTCTTGAATAGGCAAGCCGGGCGCCCGCATTATGGAAGTGAAGCAAACTGGGAGCCACTCTCCCAAATCTTGTAGTAAAATAGTTGCCTTCTCCGGCGCTGTTCCACTGCAAATAGGCTTCCGCAAGTTTTGATCTTCCCCAGTCACCCATATCGGAGTCCGTTGTTTCGTCAGAAGTAGCGGGAGTTTTCTTCTCGTTTTCATGCAGATACATTTCCGCAAAGTAGGAAAAACCTTTGTCCAAAGGTCCACCCGAATAAAGAGATAGCGCATGCATTTCGAAAGAATTTTTGTTCGTGTTTGTTGCAGGTTTGCCCTTTTCATCTACTCTTGTTGTGTCAGACCATGCGCGAATCTTCGCAGTGATGGCAAGATAGTCGGACAAGTTCAGCTCTTTTTCCGTTCCGGACATGGCGTGGCCGCGCCTCAGAAACTGCTGTCCCGCTCGGGTCAATTTGTACCCGTTAACATGACACACATTGCAACTGACGCCGTACTTCCTGGCCCATGCAGTTATCGCCCAACTTTCTTCGGGGAGAAACAGTAATCCCACCAAAAGCAAGATGCCTAAACCCAGTGTCTTTTTCATTTTGGTTTGCCTCCATTTATAATTTCATCAATAATAATAGCTTAAAAATTACAATATCGCGCAGGGCCGCACTATGACCTGAATCATATCTCCGTCATTTCTCATTTGACACCCACATAGGGCGTCTCTTTCTTGGGACTCTCAAGCGTGTCCTTGAGAACGAGCCTTTCCTGTTCTTTGGCGACTTCCGCGTAAAGCGCTTTCAGTTTTTCCTGCTCGGCCTGAAATTCTTTTTCCCTTCCGATTTTTCTCACCTTGGAATCGTAGACCAGAAAATCAACGATCCGCTTCCCCAGTTCATCGTCCAGGACAGCTCCCTTGTTTTCGATTTTAATGTGCATGCGGTGCACGAATCTTCCCCAATCATAGGCCGTCTTGTACGGCGCGTTCAAGGGGCGGGCCGTCGCATGACAGGAACCGCATACGGAAATAAAATCTTTGTATTCTTCCTGGATTTTCTGAGGATAGGCGCTGACATCCACGGTGGAGGGGCCGAGGTCGTTGGGGAACTTCGCCGCGAGCTGTTCTTGAGTGAACTTGGAGGGGGCCGGATCGGAAGCGCCGGATGGCGGTTCCTGTTTCTTGCAGGCGGATAGAAGAGATGCGATCAGGACGGGGACGATGCAGAACCGGTCTAGCCGCATTCTCATGATATACCAGCCATTGTTATATCAAGTAACAATTCCATTTACAAGATGAAAATCATGGGTTCCTCCAGGCCCTCAATACGGGTTCCGGGACCATGCCCAGGCCGATGACGGCGAACTGGCTGGCGCAAAAAATGGCGAGCCAGACGAAGGCCTGGTCCATGAAGCCGTAGGAGTGGAGGCCGATGCCCAGCATGTTGACCCCGAACCAGGAAACGGCGGTGATGACGTTCCCGAAGACCGCCATGAGAGCGATGGATCTCTGCGAGGCCAGGCCGCCGATGCGCGCGTGCAGGATGAAGACGTTCCACAGCACGATCATGAGTGCCCCGTTCTCCTTGGGGTCCCAGCCCCAGAAGCGCCCCCAGGACTGGTCCGCCCAGATCCCCCCGAGCACGGTGCCCAAGAAACTGAAGAAAGCGCTGAAGCACACCACGCCGTAGATCATGCCTTCCAGGGCGGAGGCGGTCCCTTCATCCCACCGCTTGTCGAAGATCCGGCGCAAGACATAGAGGATCCCCAGGAACCCGGAAAGGAAAGTGGAGGCGTAGCCGATGGTGATGCAGACCACGTGGGTGGCCAGCCAGAAGTTGCTGTCCAGAACGGCCCGCATCATCTCCAGGGTGTCGCCTTCGGAAGCCAGGTTGTGGGCGATGATGAGCGTGATGAACCCGATGGCCGAGGCGGCGATGCTGCCGAGCCCGCGCTTGGTGATCTTCTCCAGAACGACTCCCATCAGGACCGAGAACCACCCCACGAAGATGGCGGAGGAGTAGAGGTTGGTGACCGGCGGCCTCGCCTGGATCCACATCCGCGCCGAGAGCCCCACGGTATGCAGGCCGAAAGCGAGGAGGAGGAGCCAGAATGCCGAACGGTAGAGCGCCTCGGGCCAGAACATGCGGGAGAGGAACGTCAGGAGGAAGACGACCATGTAGAGGATGACGCATTGGTAGAAGGGCTGAAAAACGTTGAACAGCCGCTCATATCCCGCTCTCGAGTTCTCTTGCGGCGCGCTCTCGGCGACCGCCTGCTGCAACCCCTTGAGCGCCAGGTTGAAACCCTGGGGTTCTCCCGCGCGGTAGGCCTCGGATATCTTGGCGTAGAATTCCGCGGATGCGCCGCCCCCCAAGAGCTGAAAGGTGTCTCCCAAACTCTGGAAGAGGATCAAGCGGCTTTGAAGCTTGTGGACGGACCTTTGGAACCGCGACCTCTGTTCCGGCTTGACCTCGTCCGCCTTGACGGCCTGTTTTTCGATCTCCCCCGCGAACGGCGCAAGGTCCGTGAAAGCGTAGTAGCGGTTCTTGGTCTGCTGGATGCCGAACATCCCGAGCACTTCCGGGTCGTCGATCTCAAAGAGCGGGTCCGATTCCGCCTTCGCCGGGTCGAAAAGAACGTCCATCAGCCACTGGACCGCGTCCTTCCGCTTCCGGCCTGAACGCAGGGTCTGCTTGCCGTGGATCATGAGAAGAAAAGTCCGCGCGATGGTGTCGAGCGGCTTGACGCGGCCCCCGTTCAGGACGGGCAGGCGGGCGAAGCCGTTGACGTCGAAGCCGGACTCATACGAGGGGCTCCGAAGTTCAGCGAGGAGATAGACCGAGAAGAGGGCCAGGAGGAGCGCCGGGAGCTTGGAGGCCTTCACGACGGCCTCCGGGCGAAAGAAGACAGATGTCCGAAGAACCGGATGCCCAGGCCGAGCACGACCAGGAAACAGGAGATGTAGGGCGTGAGCCAGGCGGGGTTCTTCACGACCTGAAAAACCGAGAGCGTGTCGTTCTTGCCGAAGCTGGCCTGGTAGAAGGTGTGCCCGGCGTAGCGCAGGGGGTTGTTCATGTAGATCAAGGCGTCGCGGCTCTCATTTTTCTCCGGGTCGGTGAGTCGGACCAGGCTTGAAAAATTCTTGGGGATGTCCGTCCCGGGGTAGATATCGTGGTGGAATTCCTTCAAGGTCAGGGTGAAGGGATAATAGCGGCGCGCCAGCCGCATCATCAGGCGGTATTTCTTTCCCCCCAGGTCGAAGGACTGGGGAGCGCCCAGGCCGAAGGAGACCAGCCAGGTGCCCAAACTCCGCTCCCCCTCCAGCACCTCGACAAAGGCGGAAACGTTGTTGATCTCGTCATCCGATGACACGGGATCGGCCTCCTGAACGGAGACCTGGAGCCCGATGCCCCGGGTGGCCATCGAATGGGTCCCCGGCGCGCCCATGCCGACCTGGGCGTTGCGGATGTACTTCTTTATATTAAGGAAATAGGGCTGCCGGGGAATTTCGATCCTGCCTTCCCGCCGGAGCGCCCTTTCGGGGATGACCGTCACCTCGTCGATATCGGAATCGACGTCCCCGCTGACGGCCAGCTCCATGTCCCGGAAACTTTCGGAAAAGTTGGACGACTGCCCGATCTCGATGGGCATCTGGCTTTCGCGGCCGAGCGTCTGGGCCAGGAACTGCCCCCCGAAGAGGACGATCAGCCCGAAATGGCTCAGGAGGATGCCCAGATGCTTGCGCTCATAATCAAAGCGGACGGCGAAGGCCGCCAGGAGGTTCACCATCCAGACCGCCCCCACGGTGAGCCCGCCCGGCAGGACGGGGACGTCCATGCCGAGGATATCCTTGTAGATCCAGAAACTGTTGAAATACATCTTCTGGGCGGCGAATGTGCCGATCTGGACCTGGGCGAGAGTGCCGAAGAGCACGAGGACCATGAGGAAGGCGATGCAGAACAGCGTCAGTCGGACCGAAGCCAGGCGCTCCAGGAGAGGGCGCCACTTATTCATGGTCGTGGCCGGCGAAACGGAGGGAGCCCAGGAACCGCAGGAATGAATCTTTCGCGGCGGAGACGTTTCCGTCCTCGCCCGTCATCTTGAAGAACCAGGTCCTCTCGCCGTCGTGGAAATAGGCGGCCATGACCCGGCTCTTGAAGCGGCCCTCGATCAGGGGCCCGGCGCTCACGAAACTGACGAAGTGCATGGACTTGCCGCCGGTCTTGATGATCTTCATGTGCCGGGGCAGGTCCGCCTGGGTAATGGGCTCCAATTGGATCTGGCCCCGCCAGCGGTTGATGTTGTCCAGGTCGCCTCCGGCCGCCCCGGAGAGCGGGACCACGGAAACGTCTGAATTCAAATTATTCTTCCCCGGGACGAGAAAACTCGCGAGGCGCATCTGGGAAGGCGGCTGTTCTTTCCACCCGCCCGGCAGCTCCCATTGAAGCTCGCCGGCCTCGGCGTGAGGCCCGCCGAGTTCAGGCGCGCCGGCAGGCATCACCATCATTCCGGGCATGCCCGCGGCGGGCTGGGATTCTTTCGAAACCCGGTAGGTCTTGATGTCGTCGTCGCCACAGCCGTTCAGGAACAGGGCGCAGATGCCGAGACACATGAGCGAAGCAATCAAAGAAGCGTGCCTTTGAGGACGGCCATCCCCACAAGGAAATAGATCACAAGTCCCGTCACGTCCACCATGGTGGCCACGAACGGGGCCGAAGCCACCGCGGGGTCGAATCCCAGGCGTTTGAGCAGGATGGGCAGGAGCGAGCCGCAAAGCGTGCCCCAGATGACCACCAGAACGAGGGAAGCCGACACGGTCAGGCCGAGCAGAAGGTAGTGGGCGCCGTATATGTCCGAGAACTGGGACCGCACTGCGATCATGGCGAACCCCATGGCGCCCAGAATGACCCCCAGGGCCATGCCTGATAAAAATTCCCGACGGCAGACCTGCCACCAGTCCTTGAAAGACACTTCACGGAGCGCCATCGCGCGCACGATCAGGGTGGCGGCCTGAGAACCGGAATTCCCCCCGCTCGATATGATGAGCGGGATGAAAAGAGCGAGGACCACCGCCTTCTCGATCTCCCCTTCGAAAAAACCCATGGCCAGCGCCGTGAGAGATTCCCCGAAGAAAAGGACGCAGAGCCAGGTGACCCGTTTCTGGATCATCTCCCGGAAAGGCACCTGGAAATAGGGCTTGTCCAGCACTTCCACTCCGGCCATCTTCTGGATGTCCTCGGTGCTTTCCTCTTCGATGACCTCGATGATGTCATTGGCGCTCAAGGTGCCCACCAGGCGGCTGTCGGCGTCCACCACGGGCGCGGAAGGGAGCTTGTACTTGGAAAATATCTTGGCGGCCTCTTCCTGGTCCATGTCGACGGGGATCTTGAAGAAGGAGACCGGGGTCATCAGGTCCCTCACCTTCAT
>MGUS01000065.1:10716-13627 GCA_001800085.1 Elusimicrobia bacterium RIFCSPLOWO2_01_FULL_60_11
CAAGCTTTCCCCCGCCGTTGGTGACGTAAAGGTGGTCGATGGACCTGCCTTTGCGGATGCGGCTGGCCGCCTGGATGCGCTCCAGGGCCTGGCGCACCGTCATGTCGGGGGTGATCGGGATCAGGTCCCTCCGCATGAGGGCGCCCGCGCTGTTGGCGGCGAACTCCATCGCGGTCTGGATGCCCTGGAACTGCTCGTGCTTGAGGAGCTGGGACATCTTGCGGGTGCAGCGCATGGGCAGCTTTTTCAGGATGCGGGCCGTCACTTCGGGCGGCACGCCTTCCAGGAGCGGGGCCAGGGTCTCATCCTCCAGGTGCTGGATGATGTACTGCTGCTGAGGGACGTCCAGCTCTTCAAAGACCTCCACGGCGCGGTCGGGCTTGAGCAGACGCAGGAGGAGGAGCTGCTGTTCCGGAGGGAAGCGATCGAAGCCGTCCGCCAGATCGATGGGGTTGATCTCGGAGAGGACGCCCTTGAGCTCGTCGAAACCCCGCGCCGCGATGAGGTTCTTGATCTCGGGGATGAAGATCTCGATGGGGCGCGGCTCTGAAATCACGGGTCTCCCTGTTGGAAAATCTATTTATATTTGACGGAACAGCCGTAGGATTGAGTGGATGAGAATCTCACCGGCTCCCCCGCCATGGACTGAGTGAGCGCCATGTCGACGAAGTTCTTGGCGTCCTTGACGTCCCCGGGGTCGGCGCTGCGCTTGTCATCGATGGCGCCTTTGTAGATGAGCATCCCCATGGGGTTGACGACGAACATGTGGGGCGTGGTCTTGGCCCCGTAGGCCTTGCCCGCCTTGCCGTCTGGGTCCAGGAGCGTGGCCGTGGGAGCGGCACCCCGGTCTTTCTGGAGTTTCTTCCACTCTTCGGCTCCGTAGAACCCCTGCTTGCCTTCGGCCGACGAACAGAGAGTGAGCCAGACCACGTCCTTGCCGGTCCAGGCCTTCTGGAGACCCTGCATGTTGCCGCTGCCGTAATGCTTCTTGACGAAAGGGCATTCGGGGTTGGTCCATTCCAACACAACGAACTTGCCTTTGAATTCGGAAAGGGCGCGGGCCTTACCGGAGAGGTCCGAAAGCGTGAATTCAGGCGCGGGGTTGCCGATCTCAGCGTCCTTGGCCTGCACCACCAGCAGGGACACCGCGGCGATGCCCGCGGCAACGATGATAAAACTCATGACTTTTCTCATTTGCACTCCTAAATTAGAAAAATATCCAGTTTAAATCAAGTGCCCCCGCCGGAAACCGCCTTTCGGACAGGCAGAGTGAGGCTGACCCGGGCGGACCCGGGCCTGCAGATGTCCTTGCATTCCAGCCACTTCACATGGGCTTTGAGCGTCGCTTCCCGAACCTTGATCGCCTTGGGAGGGGTGATCTTGACCTTCAGGTCCACCGCGCCTTCGTAGATGTGATCGGTGATGCCTCCCTCGGTGAATTTCCTGGGCTTGGGCCAGACGATCTTGCCGGCGCTGAAACCCGGCGGAAGTTCCCACGCGACCTCCGTGGGAAGCCCGGAATCCCCGGGCGGGTCCGAATAGGTGTGCCAGCCCTTCTCCATCGCCAGGTGGACGGACACCCAGAAGGGCCGGCCGGGAACGATCTCCGGGGCCTCGCTCGTGAGGGACGCCGCGACCGCCATCATCAAAATAGTCCTTAACATATCAAGATACTATATGGTAATATATGGAACGGATGAACGCAAGGAAACTGACGGAAAAACAGTTCCGCGCATTCTGCCGGCTCTTGAACGACGAGGAAGGCAAGACCTTGAACCGCTTGACTCTGGAATTCAAATCCCTCGTCCGCGAAGAACCCAAATGGAAGGAGTGGATCGCCAAGCAGGAATCCATCTCCGCCAACCACCGCGCGGTCCACATCCTCGAAGAGATGCGCTGGGACGAGACCGGCGAGGAATTCAAGAAACTCCTGGAACGCGAAGGCAAGAACTTCAACCTGGAAAAAGCCCTCACCCTCCTGGCCTCCTTTCCCAACGGCCTCATGAAGAAAGAGGAGATCACCGAACCCCTGGACCGCATGGCCGCCGAATTGAAGCACGCCCTGCGCGAAGCCCAGGACACGGACATGCTCATCCGCATATTCCGCCAGTACCTTTTCAAGATCCAGGGCTTCCACGGCAACCTCTCCAATTACTACGATCCGGACAACACCTACCTGAACAAGGTGCTGGACCGCAAGATCGGCATCCCCATCTCCCTCTCCTGCGTCTGCATCCTCCTCGCCGAGCGCCTGGTCTGGCGGGACCAGCCCGTGCCCGTCTTCGGCATCGGCCTGCCCAGCCACTTCATCGTGCAGTTCCGCTTCTACGAGAAAAGCGTCTACATGGACCCTTTCAACCGCGGCAAGATCCTGTCGCGCCGGGACTGCATCGAACTGCTCCGCAACCAGGAGATCGGGTTCCAGGAGTCCTATTTGACGCCCGTCAACAACTTGACCATCCTTTCCCGCAGCATCAGCAACCTGGTCTATGTCTACAACGACCTGGGCAACGAAAAACTCCGCGACCAGCTCCTCCGCTACCTCAGAATCATCAACGAAGAACCCGAAGAACGCCCTTGAATTAGGGGTGTTTTCCCTCTATATTTAATCATGACTCCGCCCAAGGTCCTGATCGTGGAAGACAACTGGGAAGTCCGGGAACTGCTCAAGGTCATCCTGACGGAGCGGGGCTATGAGATACGAGAGGCGGAGACCGGCCAGCAGGCCCTCGACGCCTGCGAGGACCACACGCCCGACATCGTCGTCCTGGACCTGACCCTCCCCGACATCGACGGCCTGGAGGTCTGCAAAAGGATCAAATCCTTCCCCGCCATGGAGAGCGTCCCCATCATCATCTGTTCCGGCCGCACCAAGGTGTCGGAGCGCGTGACGGGGCTGGAGACGGGGGCG
>MGUS01000065.1:13767-14173 GCA_001800085.1 Elusimicrobia bacterium RIFCSPLOWO2_01_FULL_60_11
CACCGTGACGGCGGGAGGAATGAAAGTGGAGGACATCACGCCCCGGGAGTTCGACATCCTCCACCTGCTCGTCCAAAAGTCCCCCGACCCTTTGAGCCGTGCCGAGATATCCAAATTCGTCCTCGGAAAAGAACAGTCCGGCGAGAGCCGCGCCATCGACATGCACATCGCCCAGATCCGCAAGAAACTCGGCCCCGAGCTGGCCGCCAAGCTCCTCACCATCCCCGGCAAGGGCTATCTCTGGGGCAAGTAGCGCCCTAGCGGATGCGCCAGGTCACAAGATAGGGCTTCTCCGGCAGTCCCGGCGGAGGGTAGGTATCCAGGCTGGTGTCGAAGGATATCTCCGTGCGTGACCATCCGGACGTGGTGATCTGTTTGTTCCTTGTCCCAAAAAAATGGAACCCCT
>MGUS01000066.1:0-2485 GCA_001800085.1 Elusimicrobia bacterium RIFCSPLOWO2_01_FULL_60_11
ACGGACGCCGGACTGCTGGTGTCGGACGACCGCTACCCGGCGGAGACCTATATTTTGGGGGAGAACAAATATCAGATAGAACTTCTAGCCAATGTGGACCAGGTGCCCGAATACGGCGCTCTCGCCGTCATCACGTTCCCCAAGCCCGAAAAGAGCTCCGGCTTCCCCGCCCGGGTCTTCGCGATTTTACCCTAATGCCGTAGGGAACGGTCGCGACCGTTCCCTACAGATTATCCGGATTGATTGAAAAAAGAAGACGCCCCTGGTAGGGTTCTGCCAAGCGGGGAATCTCGATCTGGACCAGGCCGCCCGTCTTCAAGTGGATCTCGGTCGATGGGATACCGGCCAGCAATCCGTGAGCCAATCCTTCCAAATCCGGCACATGGCCCACCACCGCGAACGCCTTTAAATCCTTTGCCCGCGCGGCCAATGCAGAGACCATGGCGGGGAACGACGCCCCGCTCTTCAAGTCGGGCACGATCTCGAGGCCGGATTCGCAGGCCAGGAACCCCTGGAGCATCTCCGCCGATTCCCTGGCCCGCAGATAGGGGCTTGAAAAAATCTTGGCGGGCTTTTCCAGCCCTTTGACGCCGAAGCAGAAATCGGCCACGTCGATGACCTCGTTCCTGCCTTCGGGGGCCAGCACCCGGTCCTCATCCTTCCCCGAAACGGACGACTTTTCCGCCTTGCCGTGGCGCCAGATGTAGATTTTCATCGCACCATTTTAGCAAAATAGTATAATATTGAGTGTTGCGAATAACCGGATTGCTCTTTGACATGGACGGCACCCTGGTGGATTCGGCGGCGGACATCGCGGCCGCGGTCGGTTTCACGCTCAATGAACTGGGCCTGCCGGAGAAGGAACTCAAGGAAGTCATCGGATTCATCGGCGACGGCATGAGGACGCTCCTGGAGCGGGCCACGGGTTTTAAGGAAGAGAGGGAACTGGCCCGGGCCATCGAGATCTTCCGGCCCTATTACCTGGAGAACTGCGCGGACGAGACCACCCTCTACCCCGGCGTTCAGGAAACCTTGGAACATTTCAAGGGCCTTCCCCTGGGGCTGGTCACGAACAAGCCCGCCGCCATGACGCTCAAGATTTTGGCGCATTTCAAGATTTCGAAATACTTCAAAGCCGTCGTGGGGGGAGAATCCACCCCGAACAAAAAGCCCGACCCGGAGCCGGTCTTGAAAGCCCTTGCGGAAATGGGCGTAGCGCCCGAGGCGGCGCTCATGATAGGCGACGGGCCCGCGGACATCTTTGCTGGGAGGCGCGCCGGAACCCGGACCTGCGCTGTGACCTACGGATACAGGGGCCGGGAAGAATTGGAGAAGCTGAATCCTGACTACATCATCGAGCATCTAAACAAGCTCAAGGACATCGATTTATGGCATTGAACAACGAGCAGATCCAGAGGTATTCAAGGCACCTGATCATGCCCGAAGTGGGCGTGGATGGGCAGGAGAAGCTTTTGAACACCAGGATGCTCCTCATCGGCGCGGGGGGGCTGGGCTCTCCGCTCGGGCTTTACCTCGCCGCGGCCGGAGTGGGGACCTTGGGCATCATCGATTTCGATCGGGTGGATCAATCCAACCTCCAGCGTCAGATCATCCATTCCACCGCGGACATCGGGCGCCCCAAGGTGGATTCCGCCAAGGCCCGCATCAATTCCATCAACCCCGAAGTGAAGGTCAACACCTACCAGATCCGCCTCACGCGCGACAACATCATGGACATCTTCAAGGAATACGACATCATCATCGACGGCACGGACAACTTCCAGACGCGCTACCTTGTGAACGACGCCTGCGTTTTCCTTAAAAAACCCCTCATCTACGGCAGCATCTTCCGCTTCGACGGCCAGGCCACGGTCTTTAAAACGCCCGAAGGCCCCTGCTACCGCTGCCTCTATCCCGAACCGCCGCCGCCGGGCATGGTCCCATCCTGCGCCGAAGGCGGAGTCCTTGGGATCTTGCCCGGCATCATCGGCGTCATCCAGGCCACCGAGGCCATCAAGCTGGCCATGGGCCGGGGCGAACCGCTCATCGGGCGGCTCATGCTTTTCAACGCCATGGAGATGAGGTTCCGCGAGGTGACGCTCCAAAAAGACCCGGACTGCCCCGTCTGCGGAAAGAACCCCACGGTCACGGAGCTGATCGACTATGATGTGTTCTGCGGCATCGGGCGCGGCCAGGAGGCCGCCGCCGGGAACGGAGCGGTGGAAGAGGTCACGGTGCAGGAATTCAAGAAGATCCTCGACAAGAAGGACAAGAAGGTCTTTGTCCTGGACGTGCGCGAACTGGAAGAATGGCAGATCGTGCACCTGCCCCAGGCCAAGCTCATCCCCCTGGGGACGCTCAAAGACCGCGTCAACGAACTGGACACGGCCGACGACATCTACGTCCACTGCAAATCGGGCATCCGGAGCGCCAAGGCGGTCAAGATTTTGAAAGAGTTCGGCTTCAAGAAAGTCAAGAACGTCGC
>MGUS01000066.1:2502-7949 GCA_001800085.1 Elusimicrobia bacterium RIFCSPLOWO2_01_FULL_60_11
TCGCGTCCGTTCTTTTAGCGGGATTCCCGGCGGAACGGGCGCGCGCCCTGGAAGTGAAGCCGGGGGGGACGGTCTTCGCCCACTATGAATACGCGGCCTCGCAGCACCTCCAGAACGGGACGACCAGCCAGGGATACAACTCCGTCGAAGTCAGCCGCATCTACTTGAACGCCGAAGCCAAATACGACGACAAAGTGAGCGCCTACGTGAACCTGGAGGCCAACCTTTCCTCCAGGGAGGGCAAGAACAACCGGGTCTTCCTGAAGAGCGCCGAACTGCGCTACGCCTTCAACGACGCCGCCAAGCTCTACTTCGGACTCATCGGGCTCCCCTGGCGGGCGCTCGAAGAGAACGTGTGGCACAGATTCACGGGCAAAGACCTGGAAGACACCGAAGGCATCGGTTTTGCGACCGACAGGGGAGTGCGTTTGAGCGGAAAGATCCCGTATCTGTCCTACAGCGCCATGGCCGCCAACGGGGAAGGGACCGGAGCGGACGGCACGGCCGGCAATGAGGCGGCATCGTACAACGGGGGCGGGCGGCTCAAGGACTTCATCCTGACGCTGTCGCTTTCTCCCTTCGAGAATTCGGGCAAGCGCTTGAAAGGGCTGAAGCTCAACGCCCAAGCTCTGAAAGGCGACAGGAACGAAACGACTTTAAGGAACAGGGTCTTTTCCGGCGTCTCCTATGAATCACAGATGTTCAAGGCAGGGTTGAACTACTACAATGCGGACAACAGCGCCGCCGCCGCGCCGTCGCGGGGGGAAGGGTTCTCCGTTTACGGCTACCTTTATCCCACCCCCGAATACTGGGTCATGGCGCGCTTCGATCGGTACAACCCGAACATCAACGCGGGGGGGTTCTCCCACAACCGCTATATCTACGGGGTCGGGTATCAGCTCGTCAAAGGCGTGCGGGTGGCCCTCGACCACCAGTATCTGCAGCAGGAAACGAGGACCCACACCCTGCAGGACGAGAGCATCGTCTTCGTCCATACCGAAGCGAAGTTCTGATCATGACTCTATGAAACACCTCCCTCTTTTTCTCGCGGCGGTCCTATCCGTCTCGCTCCTCCACCCGGGGGAAGCCAAGCCGATCCTCACCCCGGAGGACCGCCAGGCCTGGGTCCTCTGCCTCAAACGGGTCAAGATGAAGCCGCCCTGCTGCGGCGCCTGCGCCGTCATCACCGACGCCGACCTCAAATCGCTTTGGAACTATCTGACCGCCGCACCGGAAAAGGAACCCGGGGTCAAGAG
The DNA here is from genome assembly GCA_001800085.1 of Elusimicrobia bacterium RIFCSPLOWO2_01_FULL_60_11. Classification (GTDB taxonomy): domain Bacteria; phylum Elusimicrobiota; class Elusimicrobia; order 2-02-FULL-39-32; family 2-02-FULL-39-32; genus 2-01-FULL-60-11. The sequence goes on from MGUS01000066.1 coordinate 3,759, forward strand.
CAGGGAATTGTGGGACCTTCACAAGGACAAGCTCCTTGAGGAATTCAAGAGGGCGAATCCGGAGCGGTACCTCACGCTTTACGGCAACAGCAGAGACAAGCAGCCAGGAGGAAAAAAATGAAGAGATTCCGCATTCTTATGACGGCGGCGGTCATGACGGCGGCCGCGTGCGCGGCGGCCCAAGCGCAGCTGCCCGTGGAGCAAGCTCAGGTGACCTACGCGCCGCAAGTGCCGCCACCCATCACCCGAAAATCCCCGGCGCTCGTCAAACTCGCCCTGAACACCTATGAAGTGACGGACGTTCTGATGTCCGGCCTGGAGCAGGACACGAAATATCCCTTCTGGACCTTCAACAAGAAGGTCCCGGGTCCTTTCGTCCGGGTGAGGGAAGGGGACACCCTTGAATTGACTCTGACCAACCCCAAGGACAGCGGCATGGACCACAACGTGGATTTCCACGCGGTCACGGGCCCGGGGGGCGGGGCGGCCGTCACCCTGGTCAAACCGGGGGAATCCAAGACCGTCCGCTTCAAGATGCTCAATCCCGGACTCTTCGTCTACCACTGCGCGGCGCCCCCGGTGACGCAGCACATCGCCAACGGCATGTACGGCCTGCTCCTGGTCGAACCCAAGGAAGGCCTGGCCAAGGCGGACCGGGAATTCTACGTCATGCAGAGCGAGTTCTACACCAAGAACGAGTTCGGGACCGAGGGGGTCCAGAGCTTCTCGCAGGAGAAGGCGGAGATGGAACACCCCACCTATGTCGTCTTCAACGGCAGGGTCGGCGCGCTCCAGGAAGACCGCGCGCTCCGGGCCAAAGTGGGCGAAAAGGTGAGGTTCTTCTTCGGCAACGGCGGGCCCAACCTGGTCTCTTCATGGCACGTCATCGGAGAGATATTCGACAAGGTCTACCGCGAAGGGACGCTGATGAACGCCGAACGGAACATCCAGACCACGCTGGTGCCCGCCGGCAGCGCTTCCGTGGCGGAGTTTGAACTTCAAGTGCCCGGCAACTACACCATCGTGGACCATTCCATTTTCCGCATCGAGAAAGGCGCCGTCGGGACCCTGCAAGTCGAGGGGAAGGACAACCCCGAGGTCTATACAGAAGTTAAGTAAAGAAATATAATAGGGGACTCTCGCCGGGGTAGCTCAGTTGGTAGAGCAACGGTCTGAAAAACCGTGTGTCGGCGGTTCAATTCCGTCCCCCGGCAGCTACATTTTAAAAAACTTCATGAGTATCTGCCGGGCGATGTCGCTTCCTTAAAAAAGTAGGAATTAGATGGCGACGCCCCCGGCAAGGAGCGGCGCCCCGGCAAAACCGAATATGGTCATTTTTCTTCTTTTTCTCTTCCTTACCGCGGCCCACGCCCAAACCCCTCCCGAACCTTTCATGGGAGGCAATCCCCTCACTGGCAGCTCCAAGATCAAGTTCGACGAGCCCGTCCACAACTTCGGCGCAGCCCAGCAGGGAACCCCGGTCCGGAACCGTTTCACCTTCAAGAACATCGGCACGGGCGACCTGGTGATATTCTCCGCCAAAGGGTCCTGCGGCTGCACCGCCGCGGCCGTCTCCACGGGGCCCTTCAAGCCGGGTGAGGAGGGCACCCTCAATGTCGAATTCGACAGCAGGGGGAAATTCGGCCGGGTCTATAAGGACGTGCGGGTGGATTCCAACGACCCGTCGTCTCCGGCGACCATCGCCCTGGAAGGCATGATCATGGAGCCCGCGCACCCCGCCATGGCTCCGGGGGAAGTGCTGTTCAACGGTTCCTGCGCCGAATGCCACGCTCTGCCCGCCGAGGGCAAGTCCGGAAAGGAACTCTATGAAGCCGTCTGCTCCATGTGCCACGACCCGTCAGACGCCCACAAGAAGACCGCCGCGGACCGGATGGGGCTCGCGCTTGTCCCGTCCTCCGCTCTCAAGGGATTCATCTCGGACGGCCTCCCCGGGACATCGATGCCCGGCTTCGCGGCCAAGCACGGCGGCCCCCTCACCAAGAAACAGATTAAATCACTAATACACTACCTAGAATCCCTAAAAACCGCCAAATAGTTAATGCTATAATATACGAACTCGTAACCGGGGTGTAGCTTCTTTTTTCCTTATTCGGGCAGTTAGCTCAGCGGCAGAGCACTGACCTCACACGTCAGGGGCCATAGGTTCAAATCCTATACTGCCCACCACTTTTATGAACGACGAACTTAAAAAACTTCTGGATCTGCAGGAGATCGACCTGGGCGTTGAGAAGCTCCAGAAGGAGCTTGAACTCATCCCGGTGCAGATCGACGCCCTGAAGGCCAAGATCAGGGAAGCCCTGGCCGCGTGCGACTCCGAGAAGCAGAAACTCACCCAGAACCAGGTGGAACGCAAGAACAAGGAACTGGAAGCCGCCTCTCAGGATGAAACGATCGCCAAGCACGAAAAAGCCCTGAACAGTTTGAAGTCCAACGAGGCCTATAAGGCGATGTTGGGGGAGATCGATCTGGCGCGCCGGACGAAAAACTCCATCGAGGACAGCATCCTCACCCTGATGGAGGAATTCGACGTCCACGCCAAAGGCCTCAAGGCGGCGGAAGCCGAGGCCAAGACATCCCAGGGCGCCATCGAGAAGGACATCCGGGCGCTGGAAGAGAAGGCCGCCATACTGAAAGGGGAATTGGAAGTCGAACTCAAAAAACGTGAAGCGTTCGCTCCGTCCGTCAAGGCGGACCTTTTGAGCCGCTACGATTTCATCCGGACCAAGAAGAAATCCCGGGCCATCGCCCCCATCGCGGGGGAATCCTGCTCCGGCTGCAACACGAATCTGACGCCGAGCACCATCAATGAAGCCCGCAAGGGCAGGGACCTGGTCACCTGCGAGTCCTGCTCGCGCATCCTCTATTACAGCCCGGCCCAACCCCAAGCCGCTCCCGCGTGAAGCATCTTGAGATCTTCGTGGACGGGGCCTCGAGGGGCAACCCGGGGCCCGCGAGTTACGGCGTCTGTATCCTTAAGGAAGGCGGTGATGGCTACATCGAATTCTCCGAATACCTGGGCCATGCCACCAACTCCATCGCGGAATACGAGGCCTTGATCCGCGGGCTTGAAGAAGCGAAGAAAATGGGGGCCGAGGAGCTGGACATCTTCACCGATTCGCAGCTTGTGGCGCGGCAGTTCTCCGGAGTGTACAAGGTCAAGCACGAGAACACCAGGGAAAGGATGGCGCGGGTGCGCAAGCTTGAGAACGGGTTCAAGCGCGTGAGCGTCACCCACATCCCGCGCTCGTCGCACCCCGGCAACAAACGGGCGGACCGTTTGGCGAACATTGCTCTTAACAGAGCCGGAAAATAGTTTCGTTCTTTGAATTGCCGGTGCCGGAAGACCGCTCGCCGCAGGCGAGAGGAAAGTCCGAACTGCAGATCTGATCCGAAAGTGCCACCTTCCGCATGCGGGCGGCGCCCTGAAGATCGGATGCAAGAGCAGGGCGACCTGAGTCAATCAGGTTGGGGCGTCCGGAAGGACGCTTCAGGAAAGTGCCACAGAAACAATACCACCCTGAGCGAGGCCGAAAGGCCGAGTCGAAGGGAAAGGGTGAAAACGGGAGGTAAGAGCTCCCGTCTCCGGAGAGGAATCTCCCGAGAGGGCAAACCCCGTCCGCAGCAAGGTCACGTAGAGGGAGGATGCCGCCTTCGGCGGCTATAGACTGTGCTCAGTCGAATCTCCCCGGGTCGACCGCATCAGAGGAATGGTCTTCATGGGCCGGCGCGCGTGCGAATGCGCGCTCCCTGACAGAATTCGGCTTACAGGCCCCGGCAATTCATGGCCCCGTGTCTCGACGCGCCTTCAGGAATGGCGGCGCATCCCGAGACGCGGGGTTTTTTTTATTTTTTTATGCTTGACAAGATTCCGGGCTTGTGATATATTTCAGATACCTTGTGGGGAAAAGTGGGGAATAATGTCAGAGCAGCCCAATTTTGTAGGAGCCTCCTACTACGCGCTGGACGCGAAGAACCGTCTGGCCATCCCCGCCAAGATGCGCCTCTCCATCGGCAAACCCCGCGAACTCGTGCTCACCTGCGGCCTGGAAGGCTGCCTGAACCTCTATCAATCCGAAGGGTGGAAGAAGATCGGCGAGAAGCTGGAATCCATGGCTTTGAAGGACCGCGCCGCTCACCGGGCGTTCAAGCGCATGCTCTTCGCCAGCGCCT
>MGUS01000066.1:7968-14602 GCA_001800085.1 Elusimicrobia bacterium RIFCSPLOWO2_01_FULL_60_11
CCGTCAGCGCTGGGCCCGATATGAGAGGAAACAACGGGGCGCCTTCGTGAAATATGCCTCCCAGCTTGAGATATGAGCACCAAACTGTACTTCCTGGCCCGGCTGTTGAGTTCTGGCTCGCAAAACCGGGCGGTTTTTACGTGGATGCGACCCTGGGCCTGGGCGGCCATTCGGAAGTTCTCCTTGCGCTCGACCCGGAAGCTTCAGTTCTCGGACTCGACGTGGACGCAGAGGCCCTGGAGATCGCCCGTTCCCGGCTCTCTAAATTTGGCGGCCGCTTCACTTCTATTAAGGAAAGGTATATGAATCTCGCGACCGCCCTGGAGAGTTTGAACCGCCAAGCGCCGGACGGGATCCTCGCGGACCTGGGCGTCTCATCGCTCCAGCTGGACCGCACGGAGCGCGGTTTCTCGTTCCAAAGATCCGGCCCCCTCGACATGAGGATGGACGCCTCCGGCGGCGAGACCGCCCTGGGCCTCATCCGCCACAGCTCGGAAGACGAGTTGGCCCGCATCCTTAAGGAATACGGGGAAGAACGCCTGGCCCGCCCCATCGCCCGCCGCCTGAAAGACGCCTGCAAATCAGGCCTTTTGACGGACACTTTATCCTGCGCGAAGATCATCGCGTCGGTCTACGGAGCCCGCCGTTCCGCGATGAGCCGGATCGACCCCGCCACCCGGACTTTTCAGGCGCTGCGCATGGCCGTCAACCATGAATCCGAGAACCTCGACAGGTTCCTGGCCGAGGCCCCGCTCCTCCTGGCGAAGGGGGGGCGTCTGGTGTGCATCTCGTTCCATTCCCTTGAAGACCGGAAAGTGAAGGAATCCTTCCGCGCCCTTTCCAGGGGCTGCGTGTGCCCGAGCGATTTTCCCAAGTGCGTCTGCGGCAGGACCGGCGAATTCAAGATGCTCACAAAAAAACCGGTGACCCCCGATGAGGGGGAGATGTCCAGGAACCCCAGAAGCCGCAGCGCGAAGATGAGGATACTGGAAAAGATATAAAGGGCGTGGTACCTAAACTCGGCGGGGTACCCGCCCCCCTTTTATGACGTCCCGTGAACTGAAGTTCCGCCTGCAGGCCCAGAAGAAGATCAAACGCTTCTGGACGGGAATCCTGATCCTCACCCCTCTCGTGCTCTTCTGGGTGAACCAGACCGTGAGTTCCACCAAGATCCTCTACCAGATCCAGCAATTGAGCGATGAGATCGAAAGCGAGGAGAACCGCAAGGTCTCCCTTAAAATGCTCCGCGACCGCCTGACCTCGCTCGAATTCGTCGAATGGACGGCAAGGAACAAGCTGGGCTTTTCCGACCCCAAACGAGAGAACATCGTCCTTATGGCCCAAAACCCGTGATCGGGAACCGGCTGCAGATCCTTTTTTTCACCGTTCTTCTCCTGCTCGGAGGCCTGGCCGCCCGCCTCTTCCAGATCCAGGTCTTGAACGGCCTCGCCTACTCCGAGATGGCGCAGAGGCAGTTCGTGAAAAAGGTCAAGGCGGAGACCACCCGGGGCGAGATCCTCGACAGGAACGGCCTGGTGCTGGCCACCAGCATCGAATGCCAGTCCATCTTCGCCCACCCCAAGGAGATGAGGGCTTCGAAGGGCGCTCTGGCCATGCTCGGGAACAATCTGGACATGGAACCCCGCAGGATCAACAGCAAGATCCATTCGGACGATGATTTTGTATGGATCGAGCGGAAGGTCAATCCCATGGCCGCGGAAGCCGTGGCCCGGCAGAAGATCAAGGGCCTCGGAATGGTGGCCGAACAGAAGCGCTACTACCCCAACGGCTCCCTGGCCTGCCACCTCATCGGCTCCGTGGGAGTGGACAACACCGGGCTTTCGGGCGTCGAGCAGATCCTGGATCCGTCCCTGAAGGGAAAACAACTCACGCTCACCCGCCTGCGGGACGGCAAGGGAAGGAACATGGACCCCGCCTTCGATTCACGGGAAAAGCCGCGCAAGAACTCGGTCACCCTCACCATCGACCGCACGCTCCAATATTACGCGGAACGGGAACTCAAGGCCGGCGTCGAAGAGAACCGGGCCAAGTCGGGCATGGTCCTCATCCAGGACCCCAAGACCGGGGAGATCCTGGCCATGGCGTCCTACCCGGATTACGACCCCAACATCTTCTCCAAGGGAGAGATTCCCGCGGATTTCAACCGGAAATGGCTGGAGAACCCGAGCGTGAGCCGGCTCTTCGAACCCGGCTCCACCTTCAAGCTCATCACTTTTGCCGCCGCCCTGGAAGAAAAAGCCGTCCTCCCGACCCAGGAATTCGAGTGCGAGAACGGCCGGTGGAAAGTGGCAGGCTCTTTCATCAACGACCATGAACCGCAAGGCCGCCTCACCGTGCCGCAGATCCTTGAAAGATCATCCAACATCGGGACCGCCAAGATCGGGCTGAAGCTCGGGGCCGACCGCATGTACCGCTACGCGCGGGCCTTCGGGTTCGGCTCCCGCACCGGCCTGCAGGTCCCCGGCGAGACCGACGGGCTCTTCCGCGACCCCAAGAAATGGTCCGCGCTCTCGCTCCCCATCCTCTCGTTCGGGCAGGAGATCGGCGTGACGGCGATCCAGCTCATCGGCGCCTATTCGGCCGTGGCCAACGGCGGCATGCTCCTGGAGCCCCGGGTGATCCGCAGCATCGACAACCCTTCGCCGGGCGCGGAGACCGTGAAGCCGGGACCCCGCGCCGTGCGGCGCGTGATCTCCCAGGAGACCGCGGCCCTTCTGCGCCGGATGCTGCGGGGCGCGGTGGAACGGGGAACGGGCATGAAGGCCCGCGTGCCGGGCTACTCCGTCTGCGGCAAGACGGGGACGGCCCAGAAGATCGACCCCAAGACCGGAAAATATTCCGATGAAAAATACGTCGCGTCGTTCTGCGGTTTCCTCCCCGCGGACGACCCCGCCCTGGTCTGCCTCGTCATATTGGACGAGCCGCAGCGGACCTATTGGGGCGGGGAGACCGCCGCGCCCCTTTTCTCCCGCGTCATGTCCAGGGCTGTAACGGTCCTGGACATCCCACCTCCAGAGGCCGCACTTCTTGCGGACGGAGTAAAATCCGCCCAAGAAGTGCGGCTCCTCGCCTCTAAAGCCGGAAGATAGGGTGAAACTCTCGGCCGTCCTCGCCGGGACGAGAACGGTCTCCGTCCTGGGAAGCCCGGAGACCGAGATCGCAGGCCTTTCCGAAGACACGCGCTCGCTCGAGAAAGGGGACCTCTTTTTCGCCAGGAAGGGGACGAAGACGTCCGGCATGGGATTCATCCGGGAAGCCATCGAGAAAGGGGCCGCCGCCGTCGTCACCGAGGAGATGACGGGGGACCTGCCCGTCCCGGCCGTCCGGGTATTCTCCTTGCCGGAGGCGGAATCCGCGATGTCCGAGAATTTTTATGGGAACCCGTCGGGAAAGCTGAAGGTCGTGGGGGTGACGGGGACCAACGGAAAGACCACTTTCACCTATCTGCTGGAATCCGTCGCCCGCGAGGCCGGGAAGAAGGCGGGGGTGATCGGCACCATCAATTACCGCCTTCCCCGTTCGGGCGCGTCCGACGCGGAGACATGGAGCGCCCCCAACACGACGCCCAACATCCTCGAGCTCCAGAGACTGCTTCACAAGATGGCCGAACGGGGATGCGATTGGGCCGTCATGGAAGTTTCCTCCCATGCCCTGGACCTGGGACGGGTGGATGCTCTCAAGTTCCATGGGGCCGTATTCACCAACCTCACCCAGGACCACCTGGATTTCCACAAGACCATGGAGAATTACTTTGAAGCCAAAGCGAAACTCTTCCGCAAAGTCCCGCCCGACGGGTTCTGCGTCGTCAACGTCGACGACCCTTATGGGGAGCGGATGGCGGGACTTTGCAAGGCGGATGTGCTGAGCTACGGCATCGACAAGAGTTCCGGCGTGAGGGCGTTGGACATCCGGCTGGACCCTGCCGGGTGCCGCTTCACCCTTTCGGCGCAAGACCAGAGCGCGCCGGTGAAGCTCCGCCTGGCCGGCCGTCACAACGTCTACAATGCTTTGGCCGCCGCCGCGGCGGCCTTGAAGCTCGGGATCTCTCTGAAGACCGCCGCCGACGGGCTGGAAAAACTGCCGGCCGTGCCCGGGCGTCTCGAAGCCGTGCCCTGCGGCCAGGACTTCACCGTTCTTGTCGATTACGCCCATACGGAAGACGCTTTGAAGAACGTCCTGGAGAGCTTGAGGCCCCTGGCCAAAAAGAGGATCCTCACCCTCTTCGGCTGCGGCGGCGACCGGGACCGGTCCAAACGCCCCTTGATGGGGGCTCTGGCGGTCCGCCTGTCCGACCACGTGGTGGTCACATCCGACAATCCCCGCTCCGAAGAGCCGGAAAAGATCGCCCTGGACATCGAAGTGGGGATCCAGAGGACGGGACTCAAGAATTATGAGATCATCCTCGACCGCGGAGCGGCCATCAGGCGGATTTTGCAAACGGCGCAAAAAGATGATATCGTTCTCTTGGCCGGAAAAGGCCACGAGACCTATCAGATATTCAAGGACAGGACCGTCCATTTCGACGACAGGGAGGCCGCACGGGAGGTACTTTGCAGCCGATGACCATACGCGAGATCGTCCGGGCCACGCAGGGCATTCTGGTGATCGGGGACCCCCGGATGAACGTGGGCCAGGGGGGGAACGTCTCCATCGACTCGCGCACTCTCAGGAAAGGCGACATCTTCTTCGCGATCAAGGGACAGAGGACGGACGGCCACGCCCACCTGGAGGACAGCATCAAAAAAGGGGCTTCCCTCTGCGTCGTCTCCCAGATCCCCGAAGACATCGTCATCCAGCCCTCCGCGTCTCCGGCCCTTGTCAAAGTCAGGGACACCAAGCGCTCCCTGGGCGACGTCGCAAGGTCCTACAGGGAAAAATACGGAGCGGGCGTGAAAAGGGTGGGGATCGCCGGCTCCTGCGGCAAGACCACGGTCAAAGAGATGATCTCCGGCATCCTGAAAATGACCGCCCCCACGATCGCCAGCCCCGGGAATTTCAACAACGAGATCGGCTGCCCCCTCTCCATCTTCGGCCTGGAACCCGCCCATGCTTTCGGCGTCTTTGAGATCGGCGCCTCGGGCCGGGGCGAGGTGAGGCGGCTCTCGGACATCGTCGCCCCGCATGTGGCGGTGATCACCAACATACGCCTGGAGCACACGGAGACCTTCGGCACCCTTGCGGACATCGCGGAGGGCGAGGCGGAGATCCTGGAGGCGCTGGAGAACGGGGGGACCGCCGTCCTCCCCAGGGAAGACCCGTTCTTCGACTTCATGGCCGGGAAGATCCCCGGCGAGAAAAAGGCGAAGGTTCTGTCCTTCGGATTCTCCCCGGAGGCCCATGTTTCCGCCAAGGACATCTCCGCCTGGCCCGGACCCGTCAAGTTCACCCTGGTCCACAGGGACGACGCCGGAAAAACACTTTCAGAGACCCCCTGCACCCTCCCGGTATTGGGACGCTTCAATGTTCTGAACGCATGCACCGCGGCCGCCGCGGCCCTCTCGCTCGGGATCTCCCCGCAAAAGATCTCGTCCGGACTCGCGGATTTTTCCCTGATGCCGATGCGCTTCGAGGTGATCCCCTTGAAGAACGACATCGTCCTCGTCAACGACGCGTACAACTCCAATCCGGGGTCCGTCCGCTCGTCCGTGGAGGCCTTCGCCGAAGCGTTCTCCAACCGGCGTCTGGTCGCGGTCCTGGGGGACATGCTCGAGCTCGGCGAGATCTCGACCCGGGAACACGAAGACCTGGGAAGATTCCTGGCCGGCTTTCCCCTCACAAAGATCATCCTCTACGGGGCTCAGTCCAAGTTCACGCATCAGGGCGCCAAAAGAGCCCTGGTGGACCCCAAAGCCGTCCTGCACTGCGCGGACAAGGAGTCCCTGCTCCTGTCCGTCGAAAAGGCCATCCAGCCCGGGACCGCCGTCCTCTTCAAGGCCTCCCGGGGGATCCGCCTGGAGGAGACGGTGCAGAAAGTGGCGGCGCACTACCTCTAGAGCCATGTTCTATTACCTTTCCGGATTCAAAGAATCCTTCAGTCCCTTGAACGTCCTGAGCTACATCACATTCCGCTCGGGCGGCTCCATCCTGACGGCGTTCCTTCTGACGCTCTTTTGCATGCCCGCCTTCATCCGGTTCGTCAAGCGCATCCGCGTCACCCAGACCATCCGGGCGGAAGGGCCGGAAAGCCACAAGACCAAGTCGGGGACGCCCATCATGGGCGGGGTGCTGGTGCTCTTTTCAACGGTCTTCTCCACCGTTCTCTGGGCGCGTCTGGACAACCGCTTCATTTGGGTCTGTCTGGCCACGGTGCTTTACCTGGGGCTTCTGGGCTGGATCGACGACTACCGCAAGTGGAAAGGCGGGAAGGAGGGCATCACGCCGGCGCAGAAAATAGCGGCGCAGATGGTCCTGGCCTTGGGGGTGACCGCCGTCCTCTACGTCCACCCGCCCAACCCCGCCTTTAAAACCCTGATCAATATCCCGTATTTCAAGACCCTCTTCCTGGACCTGGGCGCGTTCTATGTCTTCTTCGCTATCCTGGTCATGATCGGCTCTTCCAACGCGGTCAACCTGACCGACGGCCTGGACGGGCTGGCCATCGGCTCGTTCGTGA
>MGUS01000067.1:0-2282 GCA_001800085.1 Elusimicrobia bacterium RIFCSPLOWO2_01_FULL_60_11
CCGCTCGCCCAGCGCCTCGGGATGTATGATCTGAAGAGCGACCTTGCGGACTTGTCGCTCAAACACCTGGAGCCCCAGGTCTATGGCGAGCTCGAATCCAAGATCGCCGCCACCCGCGCGCAGAGGGAAGAGCATCTGAAGGCCTGCGTGGAAAAGATCGAAGCGGTCTTGAGTCCCGCGGACCTGCCCTTCCGCGTGAGCGCTCGCCCCAAGAGCATCCATTCGGTCTACAGAAAAATGATCCGCCAGAACAAGCCCTTCGAAGAGATCCAGGACCTCTCCGGCATGCGGATCATCACGGACACGGTGGAGCACTGCTACTCCATCCTCTCCGCGGTCCACGCCGCTTTCAAACCCGTGCCGGACTCTTTCACCGACTATATCTCCATCCCCAAGAACAACCTCTACCAGTCCCTTCACGCCACCGTGGAGATTGCCCCGGGAGACATCGTCGAAGTGCAGATCCGCACGGAGGAGATGAACAGCATCGCCGAATACGGCGTGGCCGCGCACTGGCGCTACAAGCTGGGGGGGGCCACCTCTACGGAAGGCAAGAAGGACACGGTGGAAGCCAAGATGGACTGGCTCAAGCAGACCCTGGAATGGCTGGAGGAATCCCACGATCCCAAAGAAGTCCTGGACGGCCTGAAGACCGAATTGGAATTCGACCAGGTGTTCGTTTTCACCCCCAAGGGAGAGGTGAAGAAACTCCCGGCGGGGTCGACCCCCGTGGATTTCGCCTACGACGTGCACACGGAGCTGGGGAATTCCTGCGTGGGGGCCAAGGTGAACGGCAAGATGGTGCGCCTGGATTACAAGCTCAAGTCCGGGGACCGCTGCGAGATCCAGACAAGGAAAGGCCAGCACCCTCACAAGGACTGGCTCGATTCGGTCCGGACCCCTCGGGCCCGTTCAAAAATAAGGAAGTATTTTAGGGAGAATCCGGCTTAAGCCGCTTTTTTGATCTTGCCGGACTTGATGCAGGTGGTGCAGACGTAGGCCCGCAAGACGGTGCCCGAGCGCACCACGCGGATCTTCTGGAGGTTGGGCAGAAAGCGGCGGCGGGTGTGGCGGCGGGAATGGCTGACGGTGTTGCCGCCGCTGGGGCCTTTGGCGCAGACTGAACACTTGAATGCCATGATTTATTTTATCATAATGAGGCCCAGAGTGGCAAGCCAAGCCTGAATGTCTTTCTTAACGCTGAAATTCTCCCTTTTTCTTTCGGTCGCCGTTCTCGTGTTCCACGAACTCCCTCCGCGGATGAGAAGCCGCTTCCTGCTCGCCGTTTCCTGCCTGTTTTACATGAGCTGGAGCGTCCCGTATGCTTTTTTGATCGGGGGCATCGCGGTTGCGGCCTATGCCTCGGCCCTTGAGATCGAGGACCGGCCGGGCGCCGGCAAACGGACCTTCTGGATGACCGGAGTCGCGATCCTATTGATGGTTTTCCTGTTCTTCAAAATCCTCCCGTTTCTCCCATCCGGCGGCCCATCGACCCTCCTGATGCCGCTCGGCCTGTCCTATGTCACGCTCAAACTGATCGGTTATCTGACGGATGTTCACCGGCAGGGGATCAAGGCAGAAAGAAGTTTTGTTTCGCTGGCCAATTACGCAGCTTTTTTCCCGCAAATCCCCTGCGGGCCGATCCAGCGGGCCGCGGATTTTTTGCCCCAACTGGCGGAGGTGGGGCGAGTGCGTCAAGAGACCCTCTTGAGCGGGCTGCGATTGATCCTCTTCGGTCTGTTCAAAAAAATGGTGGTGGCGGACGCGATCGGTTCTCACGTGGACGTCATGTACAGCCAGCTCGGCATCGAAGTCGGCGCCCGCTACTTTCTGTGCGTCTATGCCTACGCCTTCCAACTATACGCGGACTTTTCGGGAATCACCGACATGGCCGTGGGGATCGGCAGACTCTTTGGGATCAAGGCTCCGGACAATTTCAACCGGCCCTTCTATTCGCCCAACATCCTGGAATTCTGGCGGCGGTGGCACATCACCCTGACGTCTTGGTTTTCTGATTACCTGCTGGTCCCCATGAAATCGCGTCTTACCGGCCTGGGAACGCCGGGGCTCTGCCTTTCGATTTTCGTCACGATGACGGCGATGGGCCTTTGGCACGGATTCCATTGGAATTTTCTCATTTTCGGCGCCCTCCAGGGGATATTCATGGTCGTTTCCATCCTGACCCTGAGCGCGAGAGACCGTTTATTCATCCGGGCCCCTCTTCTCAACAAGTGCCGGAAGTTCATCGGCACCGTGATCACTTTCCATCTGGTCGCTCTATC
>MGUS01000067.1:2350-8976 GCA_001800085.1 Elusimicrobia bacterium RIFCSPLOWO2_01_FULL_60_11
GGAGGATCCCATTTCTGACCCTGTGCACCGCGGTATTCGTCATGGAGATCGGGCATTGGGTCCGCACCAGCGAGAGCAGGAGGCGGCAATTCTTTTCGATGCCCCGGTGGCTTCAGTGGTGCGCCTATTATTCGCTGATCCTGATGATCTTTCTGATGGGTGATTCCGGCGCTACCAGATTCATTTATGACCGATTCTAACCCCGTCCGCCATATCTTGAAGCTTGGCATTCCCTATGTCATCATCCTTGGGCTCCTTCTATCCTACCTCGGAGCCTGGGCGTCCGGCCGGCATGTTTCCATTTTCCGCGATAAGTACAATGAGATCATTCACCCCAAGGAAAACGCGGAACTGGTGATCCTGGGCGATTCCTATGCGGAAATCGGGGTCAATCCGATGCATCTGGAGGTCTTCAATCTAAGAGTATTCAACTTCGGATACAGCGGCTCTCCTCCGTCTTTTTTTTGGGATTGGTATCACAAATTGTTCCGGGCACATTACCCAAGGCCGAAGATCGTCTTATACTGCGTGAATTGGGTCATGTTCACCCAGGACCGGAAATTCGAACAGGACAGCGTATATTTTCCGGCCGGCCTGTTTTGGCGCGAATGTTTCGACCCCGCCGTTTCAAAAAAAATCCTGTGGATGAACCGCTTCTCCGTGACCAAGTACGGCCACGAGATCATCCCCGACCTCATGGGGATCGAGAACGACGTCTTGCGTTCCGCCTACAAAGGATTCCACGCGCTTCCGCTGCGAAACAATTGGTTGATGCATGATAAGAGCACAGGAAAAAAGAGCGCTCCTCCTGCACTGCAAGTGAATGAGGATGAGATCCGCATATTCGACCGGCTGATCGACCGGATAAAAGAAGACGGCATAACGGTGATTTTTGTGAACATGCCCAATTACATCCCCGAATCGACCGCGGAAGAAGAGAGGTTCCGATTGAAATGCAAGCGGATGTTCTACGAGATGGCGAAGGCCAAAGGGATTTCTCTCGTGGATTTCAGCCCTCCGGTCAGTTCCAGCCTCACACACGATCGAACGCTGTATCATGACCGGCATCATTTGAACGGCAAAGGGGCCCAGGCATTCAGCAAATTGCTCCAGGAGGACCTGAAAGACATCTTCAGTCCGGCCGAGACCCGTCCTTAAAGACAGGCTTGAGGATCCCTTCCAGATCGCGCCTTAATGTCCGGGAAAAAATGCGGGCCGCATCCTCGTGGAGATGGCTCGGATCGTGGAAAGACAGCGGGTCATCGTTCATCGGACTCTTGAGTTCCTCATTGTAGTTAAGATACGGCACCCCGTGGTCTTTGGATATCCTCTTAAGGATCCCTTCAAAATGTTCGAGCTTGGGCCTGATGTCGAACGAGGGATGCTGGTAGACGGGCGGCTCGACGAAAATGACTTTGATCCCGTCGGCTTGCAAGGCGACGATCAACGCTTCGAATTCGGCGCACAGCCCTTCCTTCATCACCCGCGGGTCGATCCCCCGCTTCATCCTGAGAAGTTCCAGTCCCTGGATGTAGCCGCCCCGAGGCACAAAACCATTGAAAGGCCCCTCCTGAGCCGCCGGTTTTCCGATCCCCTTCCTCCGCTGCCAAAGGAACTGCACCCAATTCCTGAACACCGGATACCGGTTCAAGAACAGCATCCTTCTTTCCCCGGAATTCGACGCCAGTTCTTCAAGAAAAAAGTCCAGAGGAAAGCGCTTGCTGTCCTGGCTCAAATACCTGCCGTCGGCAAAGATATCCGGGAACACCGAATAGATGATGACCCTGGGCTTCGGGTAATGCCGGCGCAGGACCTTGAAATACAGGTCGCGGAAGAACCCCACCTTCGCGCCGCTGAACGAAAAATTGTACGCCCGCTCCGTGATGTGCGAAAAACATCCGGGGTCGATCCCGAACTCCCCGCGGGAATCCCCCAGAATGACGAGCTCCGCGTTCACCCGCGGCATGAACAATTCGGAGAATTTCATGTCGTCCATGGCCGGGGCGTCATGCAAAATGACATTGGGCACCGCCAGGACGGCCGCGGCGACGGCCGCGAAGGCCAGGACGCGCCTTAGAAACGCGCCCCATTTGACGGTTAAATCCTTAAAATAGCGAATAGGTGAATTCAAGGTTGTGATTTCTTCCCAGCCAGGCGATCGAAACGATCAACCCCAGATAGACCGACAATCTGAGGTAGGCCGGCATGGACCTAAAATGATCCCGGAGGCGCGCGCTGTTTTGAAAAAGGTGGATGGCTTCCATCATCCCGACGATGCCGACGATCGTCGCAAGCTCCCGGAGACCCAGGTCGAACCCGCTCCGGAGCGCGTGCCGATAAAATGAGGCCGAGTGAACATGCCTCAAGATCGACTCTGTCTGTCTCGCAAAAATCCCCAAAACATATAAAAAATCTCCCCAACTCGAGACCTTGAAGAACACGAAGGACAGGAGCACCATGTGATAGGTGATCAGGGCGCCTACAACGGGCCGGATCCCGCCTAAGCCCGCATGTTTTCGGAAGAACGCGTTCCTGAAGGATAGGGTCAGGACGGAGGCGCTCAGATAAAAAGCGTGCAGGAGCCCGAACGCCAGCCAGTTCCACGCGACCCCGTGCCAAACGCCGATCGCGATCATCGTCACGGACAGCGAGATCACGAGTCCGGCCTTGCCCAGATCGCGGGTGAAAATCTGAAGCGGGGTGAAAAGATATTCCCGGATCCAGTCCGTGAGCGTGATGTGCCACCGGCGCCAGAATTCCTGGATGTTGGGCGCGTAAAAAGGCTGGGAAAAGTTCCTTGGGGATTGAAAACCAAAAATCCTTCCCAGGCCCATGGCGATGTCCGTGATGCCCGAAAAATCGGCGTAGATCTGAAGGGGGATGCAATAGACCGTCACCCATCCGCCGAGCCCGACATGCTCCGGCGAACGGTTCATCAGAAGCGCGATATGATCGCTCAAGATATCGGACACCACCAACTTTTTGAAAAGCCCGCACAGGATGAGCCTCAACCCGCCGGACACCCATTCCGGGCTTGTCCCGAGGGAACCCTTCATCTGCGCAAGAAAATCCCGCGATTTTTGGATCGGCCCGCACACGATCTGGGGGAAGAACGCGACATGGTTGGCGAAAGCGATGAAGCTGGGTTCCGGCTTTTCCTTTCCCCAATAGATGTTTAAAAGGTACCCCGCGAGCTTGAAGGTGTAGTAAGAGATTCCCAAGGGAAGGAGGACGTCGAGGCCGGTCAGTTTAAAGGACGCTTCCGTCTTGAAAAAGAAAAGGATCGAGAACTGGAACAAGATCCCGAAGATCAGGCACCGGCGCTTTCCGCCCTCGCCGGCTTTTTCCATCCGCTCGCCCAGCGTGAAGAACACCGCGGCGGAGAACAGAAGGAGAAGCAGCGCCTTGACGCCGGATAACCCGTAGAAGAAACAGGACGCGGCTAAAAGGAAGGGGGCTTTGAACCTTTGAGGAAGGACCTCGTAAAAGAACAGGGCAAGAACGACGAACCCTGCGAATGAAAATGACAAAAAAGACACGGGGTTGAGTCTACTTAAAATATCAGAGGAAATCAAACGGACCCATTTCAGCCCTGCCCAAGGAACATTTGCTACAATGCTGGTTTATGATGCAGGTGCCGCGCACCCTTTGGAACCGCTGGCTTCAGAACGCGCAAAATAACCCCGATCAAGATGCGGTCATTCATTGGGCGGCGGAAAAAGACCCCATCCGCTGGACATGGTCCCGGCTGATGTCTGCGGCCTGCGCCCTGGCTGAGCGTCTCGCCGGAGCGGGAGTCCAAAAAGGGCAGGTGTGCGCCTTGATCATCCGGCACCATCCGGATTTTTATCCGCTTTACATGGCGGTATCCTCGATCGGCGCGGTCCCCGCCGTTCTTCAATATCCTAATTCCCGCATCCACCCGGACAAATTCCGGCAGGGCATCGAAGGGATGTCCCGGCATTCGGGCCTCGACTGGATCCTGACCGAGAAAGAATTGAATGAAAAACTGGCCCCGTCCCTGTCCCGGCCGGGCAGCACGATCCGCGGGATGATCTTTCCTCTTGAGACCGGGGGGCCCGCCCTGCGGGGAGGGGGGGGCGAATGGCGACGCGCCCAATATGACGTGAACGAATCCGACGAATGTCTTCTTCAGCACTCTTCGGGCACGACCGGGCTTCAAAAAGCCGTCATGCTCTCTCATGCTGCGGTCCTGAATCATCTGGATTCCTATGCCAGGTCCATCGACGCCGGGACGGATGACAAGATCGCAAGCTGGCTGCCTCTCTACCACGACATGGGGCTTATCGCGGCTTTTCACATGTCCCTGGCTCTCGCCATCCCCCTGATCCAGCTCGATCCCTTCGAATGGGTGGCCGCGCCGTTCCTGCTCCTGGAAGCCGTCTCAAAAGAAAAGGGGACTCTCACCTGGCTCCCTAATTTTGCGTTCAATCTGACGGCGGACAAGGTCCTCGACGAAGAGCTGGATCATGTTTCCCTCAAAAGCTGGCGCATGATCATCAATTGCAGCGAACCGGTCCGCCATGAAAGCATGGAAAAATTCTTCAGGAAGCTTTCATCCCGGGGCCTCGATCGTCACGCGCTCTCCTCAGCATACGCCATGGCGGAAACGACGTTCGCGGTGACTCAGTCCGCGCCCGGGTCCGAACCGCTCGTGGTCTCGGTGGACCGCGAGAAACTCTCCAAAGGCGCGGTGAGCGTCGTCCGGGGCGATTCAAACGCGAGGGTGTGCGTGAGTTCCGGAAAAACGATCGGGGGTTGCGAGGTCCGGATCTTGGACAAGGACGGGGAAGAGCTGCCCGAAGACCGCGTGGGGGAGTTCGTCATCCGCTCGGACTCCATGTTCCGGGGCTATCGGAACGATCCCGCCCAGACGGACAAAGCCCTTAAAAACGGGTGGTATCACAGCGGGGACTACGGCTTCAGACACCGCGATGCCTATTTCATCGTGGGTAGAAAAAAGGATATGATCATCGTGGGGGGGAACAACATCTTCCCCGAAGACATCGAAGACGCGCTCTCCTCCGTTCCAGGGATGATCCCAGGCCGGATCGTGGCTTTCGGAGAATTCGACCCCGAACTGGGCACGGAGCAAGTGTGCGTGATCGCGGAAAGCGGGACCGCCGGAGCGGACGAACACAAAAGGCTGCGCCGGGAAGCCATGGCGGCGGCGGCGGCCATCGATGTCACGATACGTCATCTTTATCTTGTTCCGCCCCGCTGGCTGATCAAGAGTTCTTCCGGAAAACCCGCCCGCAAAGCGAACCGGGAGAGGATCCATGAGATCATCCCTATAGTTTGATGCTCAAATGATATCCGATAAACTCAAAAAATCGATCCTAAAAACATTGGAGCTGGAAGACTGGGATATCCGGGATGAGACCACCGCCGACCAGATCCCCGGATGGGATTCCCTCAACCATGTCCGAGTGATCATGGATGTCGAAAAGGCGTATTCCGTCCGCCTCAAAGGACTGGAAATCTTAAAGTTGAAAAACATCGGCGAGCTTCAAAGGCTTGTGGATTCAAAGCACGGTTAAGTCCCGCCATGGAAGTTCTCCTGCCGGACATGCCCGTCCGTTATCTAAAAGGCGTGGGGCCCAAGATTGCGGAAAATCTATCCCGCATCGGCATTTCCACCATCGAAGACCTCCTGCGCTACTATCCCCGCGACTGGGAAGACCGCAGGTGCTTGAAGCGCATCGGGGCCGCCCGCGCGGGGGAATCCTTGACGCTCTACGGCACCCTCCAAAATTTCGAATTCACCGAGACGCGGCGCGGCCTGGCCATGGCCCGGGCCCAAATGTCCGATGAGACCGGCAGGATCGACTGCCTGTGGATGCGGCGCAAGGCCTACGCCTACGACGTCCTCCAGGGATTCAAAAAGGCATTCGTCAAAGGCAGGCAGATCATGGTCTTCGGGGAGGTGGGGCTCGCCCCGGGGGGCAAGACGGTCTTCGTCAAGGACTACCAGGTCTTGAACGGGGAAAAGCTCCAGACCGCGCACCTCGACCGCATCGTCCCCGTCTATCCCGTCACGGAAGGCGTCGCCGTCTCGCATCTCCGCGGACTCATCCACCGCGTCCTCCCGTCATCCCTCCTTCCCGATCCCCTGCCGCAAGACATCCGGGCGGAATACAAACTCATGCCCCTCCATGAGGCGCTCGACAAGATCCATTTCCCCAAAACGCAGGAGGACATCCGCCTGGCCCGCGAGCGCCTGGCCTTCGAGGAACTTTTTCTGGTCCAGACCGTGCTGGCCCTGGTGAGGGAGAAGCGCAAAGTCCCGCGGGCGTTCTCTTACGGGATAAAAAAAGACCTGCTCACGCCCTTCCGCCTGGCCTGCGGCTTTGAATTCACCTCCTCGCAGAAACGGGTCATCAAGGAGATCTTCGCCGACCTGCGGGGCCCTCACCCCATGAACCGCCTGCTTCAGGGCGATGTGGGAAGCGGAAAGACCGTGGTGGCCGTCTCCGCCATGCTCCTGGCCGCGGAGAACGGCCTTCAGTCCGCGCTCATGGCGCCCACGGAGATCCTGGCGGAGCAGCATTTCATCACGCTCAAATATTTTTTGAGGGACCTGCCCGTCTCCGTGGGCATGCTCA
>MGUS01000067.1:9016-13688 GCA_001800085.1 Elusimicrobia bacterium RIFCSPLOWO2_01_FULL_60_11
CTGGTAGTGATCGATGAACAGCACCGCTTCGGCGTCAAGCACCGCCTGAAACTCACCCAAAGGGACCCCCAGCCGGATACGCTGGTGATGACGGCCACTCCCATCCCGCGCACTCTGGCCCTGGGGCTCTACGGCGACCTGGATGTCTCCACCATCGACGAACTCCCGCCCGGCCGGCAGAACATCAGCACCGCCGCGCTCAAGGAATCGGAAGCCATGAAACTCGTCCAGGGTGAAGTCGCCCAAGGCCATCAGGCTTACATCGTCTACCCTCTCATCGACGCGACAAAATCAAAAAGGGTGGCCGAAGAGAACGAGGAGGGGGACCTGCTTCCGGCGCTGGATCTGGAGGAGTCGGGGATCCTGAAATTGAAGGCGGCCGAGCAGGAATACCAGAAGCACAAGGCGAGGACCTTCAAAGCCCGCCGCGTGGCGCTCCTTCACGGACGGATGAACCGGGCTGAAAAAGAGCGGGTGATGCTGGATTTCAAGGAGCGGAGGTACGACGTCCTCGTGGCCACCACGGTCATCGAAGTGGGCATCGACGTGCCCAACGCGACGGTCATGGTGATCGAGAACGCCGAACGGTTCGGCCTCTCCACGCTCCATCAGCTGCGCGGGCGCGTGGGCCGGGGGAAGGAGCTTTCCCGGTGCCTGCTCGTGGGACAGCCCAGGACGGCGCAGGCCAAGCGGCGCCTGGACATCATTTTAAAGAGCGGGAACGGGTTCGAGATCGCAGAGGAGGACCTGAAACTCCGCGGGCCGGGGGAGATCTTCGGGCTTTCCCAGCACGGCCTGCCCCCTTTCAAGATCGCGGACTTCAACCGCGACCTTCCCCTCCTGCAGACCGCGCAGAAGGCCGCCCGTTCCCTCGTCGAAAAGGACCCGGGCTTGACCGGGAGCGGCCTGGAAGAACTGCGGCGGGCGCTCCGCTCGCGCTTTTCCAAGTCCTGGCTCCTGGCCGGCATCGCTTGAGGGCGGGGAAAAAGTTTAGTATCCTCAGACCATGAACCGCATCGCCATCTATCCCGGCAGTTTCGACCCGGTCACCCACGGGCACCTCGACATCGTCCGCCGCGCGGCGGGCATTTTCGACAGCGTCATCGTGGCGGTCACGGACCCCGGGGGAAAGAAGACCTTGTTCCCGCTGCGCGAGCGGGTGGAGCTTTTCGGCAAAGCCGTCCGCGGCTGGCCCCGGGTGAGCGTGCAGAGCTTCAAAGGGCTCCTGGTGGATTACGCGACGGAGAAGAAGGCCTGCGCCATCGTGCGCGGCCTGCGCGCCGTCTCGGATTTCGAATACGAATTCCAGATGGCACTCATGAACCGCCATCTCTCGAAGAGGCGCGGCTCCTCCCTGGAGACCGTCTACATGATGCCGGACGAATCCTACACCTACCTGTCCTCCTCGCTTGTCAAGGAAGTGGCGCGTCTCAAGGGGGACATCGACCATTTCGTCCCGCCTGCGGTGTGTACGGCGCTTAAAAAATATATAAAATAAGCCATGCCGAAATTCAACTATAAAGGAAAATCCACTTCCGGCACGACGGCCGACGGCTTCATCATCGCCCCGGACTTGAACGCGGCGAAGACGCTGCTGCGGGCCCAGAAGATCAATTTCACCGAGGTCGTCGAGAAGGGCGAAGGCATCTCGGAAAAGATCAAGTCGCTCTTCGCCCCGCCCATCACTTCCAAGGACCTGGTGCTTTTTTCCCGCCAGCTCTCCAC
The DNA here is from genome assembly GCA_001800085.1 of Elusimicrobia bacterium RIFCSPLOWO2_01_FULL_60_11. GTDB lineage: Bacteria > Elusimicrobiota > Elusimicrobia > 2-02-FULL-39-32 > 2-02-FULL-39-32 > 2-01-FULL-60-11. The sequence goes on from MGUS01000067.1 coordinate 10,742, forward strand.
CCTGGTGGGCGCGGGCGTCCCGTTGGTGCAGGGCCTGACCATCCTGGGCGACCAGATCGAGAACCCGACTTTCAAGAAAGTGGTCGTAGGACTGCGCACGGACATCGAAGCCGGCATGGGCATCGCCGACACCATGAAGAAATTCCCCAAGGCCTTTGACAATCTCTATGTCTCCATGATCCGCGCGGGGGAACTGGGGGGGATATTGGACACCATCCTGGACCGGCTGTCCGGTTACCTGGAAGCCACCGAAGCGCTCAAAGCCAAAGTGAAATCCGCCATGATGTACCCCATCGTGGTGCTCTCTATCGCCATCAGCATCACCTGGTTCCTCCTTATATTCATCATCCCCAAGTTCAAGGAGATGTTCTCATCATTCGGCAAGGAACTTCCCGCCCCCACTCAGATGCTTCTGGACCTCTCCCAATTCCTTCAGGTCTACTGGTATGTCTATATCCCGACGCCGATCGCGTTCATCTTCGTCTTCAAGGCCATGCTAAAAAAGCGTGAGGTCGCCAAAAAATTCGACGGCCTGCTGCTCAAGATCCCCGTTTTCGGCATCATCCTTAAAAAGACCGCTGTGGCCAAATTCACCCGCACCTTTTCAACTTTGATCAAGGCCGGGGTGCCCATCCTGCAGGCCCTGGACACCGTGGCCCAGACCGCGGGCAACATCGTGGTGGAAGATGCCATTTTAAGCGCCAAATTGGCCATCCGGGAGGGGGAGCGCATCGCCAAGCCCCTGGCCGCATCCAAGGTATTCCCCAACATGGTCGTTTCGATGATCGCCATAGGGGAGGAAACGGGCAATTTAGATGCCATGCTCTCCAAGATCGCCGATTTTTATGAGTCCGAGGTGGACGCCGCCGTGGAAGGCCTGACCAGCATGATCGAACCCATCGTCATCGTGTTCATGGGGGCGGTCATCGGGACCATCGTCGTGGCCATGTTCCTGCCCATGTTCAGCATGTCCGAAGGGGTGGGATGATCCGGCAAACAGGGGAGTTGACAAAAAAAGGTTTATCTGTTAACATCAGGACACTATCTTCATGGATAGCAGCAGGTCTTTGAAAAGGAGGTGTTTGTTCATGATTAAAATGAGCAAAAAGACGGGTCAGCGCGGCTTCACACTCATCGAGCTTATGATTGTCGTCGCTATCATTGGTATCTTAGCGGCCGTTGCGGTGCCGAAGTTCGCGGAAATGATCCGTAAATCCAAGGAAGGCGCGACCAAGGGAAGCTTGTCGGCCTTGCGTTCATCGATGACCATCTACGTCAGCGATAACGAAGGCATGACGCCCTTGTCCCGCGCAGCCGGGTCAGTGCTGGATACGACCTTCGTGGCCGTTATGACTCCTAAGTATCAGGAATCCATTCCGACCATCAAGCTCGGGACGTACTTCTCGGACACCAACGCGTTCTACATCCGCGTGACGACAGGTGCCTGGACCGGAGATAAGTCACCCGATACTCCCACGGAAGCCTGGACAGCGGATTCCGAAGTGAACGGGTGGGCCTACTCCAGCGCCTCCGACGGAGTCGTCTGGGTCAACGTCAGCGACACCGACGCCAAGAACGAAGACATCACATCCTGGTAACGGACCAACTAAGAGCTGATCAGTAAAAGTCTATGAGAGAGGAGAAGCGTAAGGAAACTTACCTTCTCCTCTCTCTCTTTTTGTGAGCGTCCTTTTCGCCTCGCTCCTTGGGCTGTTATTCGGGTCTTTCGCCAACGTCTATTTTTTCCGCGTGCCGCAAGAACTTTCGTTCATCCGTCCCCGTTCCTTTTGCCCCGCTTGCGAAAGACCCCTCCTCTGGCATGACAATGTCCCCATCCTGTCCTACCTGATTCTAGGGGGAAAATGCCGTTCCTGCGGCGCGCGCATCCCCATCCGATACCCTGCCGTGGAGCTGGCCCTGGGCATCTTCTTCGGATGCGCGGCCTTCAAGCTGCGCGGCGCTCCCGTCCCCGTCTGCGCGGCATTTCTTTTCTATGTCCTGATCATCTTCCTGATCGGCGGCATCGACCTGGCCACATTCTTCAAGAATGAAAAGAAATACGGGATCATCCCGGACCCCTTGACCCTTTCCCTCGCCGTTTCGGGCGCCGCGTTCTCCGCGTTCAACCCCTATCAGCGCATGGACCCCTGGGCCGGCCTTTTACACGGGGCAGCCGTTGCGGCGATGATGTCGGTCTTCCGCTGGGGGGCCGGAAAGTTAGCCAAGCGGGAAGCTCTCGGCCTGGGCGACGTCAAGATGATGGCCGGCGTCGGGGTCTGGCTGGGATGGAACGGCGCCTTGGCCGCTCTCATCGCAGGGTCTGTGCTTGGGACCTTCGTTTCCCTGCCCATGCTTCTGTCCAAAAAAGCGGGATGGAAGACCGAAGTCCCTTTTGGACCGTTCCTTTCCATCGGAGCCCTCGGTGCCTTCTTTTTCCTCTAATAAGACCGCGGCCGGCAATCTGCTCCTTCTTAATCTGGCGGTACTCCTTCTGTTCAGGGGGGGAAGGGACCCCATAGGATTGGCGGTCTACTCCGCCATCAGCGTCATCGCGTTCCTTCTGGTCCTTTCCAAGATCTCCGTGAGGGACAGAGTCACGCGGCTCCTGCTGGCGACTCTGGCGGTCTGGGCCTTATCGACCGCCGCCGCCCTGCCCGGTCCCAAAGGATGGGTGCATGGCGGCGCGGTGGCGGCCCATGCCCTGAATTTTCTCACGTTCCTGCGCGTCGCGCGGAAACGCTACGCCCGCGTCTTCCTGGCCGCGGTGGCATCGATCGGCGCGCTCCCGGCTTTTCTGTCTCTTTTCAAGGAATTGTTCCTGAGTCCGGGGACCCCGTCTTTGACCTTCCTGCCCAACACGAACCTGGACGCGTCCTTCCTGAACGTCTCCATCCTTACGGTCTCCTTTTTTCTCATGGTGCCGGACTCGGGGACCCGGCGCCTGAAG
>MGUS01000067.1:13708-20400 GCA_001800085.1 Elusimicrobia bacterium RIFCSPLOWO2_01_FULL_60_11
GACGGCGCTCGGCGCCCTTCTGGCGGCCCTCGTCGCCGGGCACATCGCCCTTTTGTCCCGGGGCGCTGTCCTGGCCTTGTTCGCCGCTCTGGCCTGCGGCCTGGCCCTGGGCCTGAAAGGATCCTTCAGGGTGATGGCTTCAGTCCTCATTTTTTTCATGTTCTTATTGGCCTTCTTCAAGCTTCCCGTGAATTTTCTGGCTTCCAAGACGGGAGCGACCGGCTTCACGAGCCGCGTGACCGTCTGGCAAGGCGCTCTCGAGGGCTTCAAGGAAAGGCCCTGGCTCGGGTGGGGCCTAGGGGGGTTTGAACAGGCCTACAAACATCACCGCCTGCCCATAGAGACGGACGTGGGAAGATATGAAAAGACCACGGCTTTCGCCCACAGCGAATATCTCCAGGTCGCCGTGGAGACCGGCATTCTCGGGCTGGGCGCTTGGCTCGGATTCATTCTTGTTCTGCTGATGCGAGGCGTCGCTTCCGCGCGGCGCGACCCCTCAAGATGGGAGGTCTCCGCCGCTCTGGCCTGCGCGGTGTCCGCTCTGGCGCACGCGGCGGTCGATTTCAACCTGCACCTCCCGCTTCTGGGCTACCTTTTCTCCTTCTTCTGCGCCGTCCTGGCGCGGGGGGATGACATCGAGGAGCAAGAGCGCCCGGGAAATATCCCGCGGGGAGCCCGCGTCGGGATGACGGCCGTTCTTTGCGCGTGGCTCGCGGTCTCCTGCTATGCCGCGGGCACCCTCCGGCTCGGCAGGGTCCATGCCGCGCGCGCCGTTCGTCTGAACCCGCTCAGCCGCGAGCTCTTGGAAAAGCTCATCGCCCTTCCGGACACGGATGAGAATTTTTCGGCCGTCCGCTCGGCCCTGGCCTGGCATTCGAAAGAAGACCGCCCTTATGCCTATCTCGCAAGGTCTTATTTCAGGCGCGGACGGATGGATGAATCGGAGGCGGCCTATCGCCGGGCCATCGAGAACAACCCCAAAGGCGTTTTTTACATGGCCGAACTGGCGGACCTTTACCTGGCGCAAAAAAACATAGGAGCGGCGGCCGCGCTGTATTGGACCGCGCTCGAATTGGAGCCCTTCTACCTCTACCCCCGCGCCCGCCTGGCATCCATCCTTCAAGCCGGCGGGAAAAAGAAAGAAGCGGCGGAGGCCGTCCAAGACATCCGCAGGATCCGGAAAGAGGATCTCCCGGCCGGCACGGAATACACGCGGCGTCTCCTCGACTCGCCATGACCCCGCAGATGATCCCCGGTTTCATCATCTTCAGCACGGCGCTCTGGTCGGGGAGGATGCCCAATACGGCGGTCTGGTCGTTCCTGGAATTGACGGCGGGGATCCTGTTCATCCGGCGCCTTCTGTCGCAAAGAACATGGGTCCTGCCCCGCAGGTTTCCGGCCCTGTTGTGGGGACTTCTCATCCTCTGGTGCGCCGCCTCCCTCTATTGGACGGTCAATTTCCACGCCACGCTCACATCCCTCCATAAAATGATCCTGATCAGCATCTTCTCGGCGCTGTTCCTGAGCGACCGGGGATCCTGGGAGCCCGCCATCGTCCGTTCCGTGACTTGGACGAGCGCCCTTTTCGCCGCTCTCTGGATCTTCTTGCCGGGCACGGCCCGGTGGTGGAGCCCCTATCCCAACCTGACGGCCGGGTTCATGGCCCTGGCGGCCATCCTTTCCATGGAGAAGATCCCGTTCTTCATGAACAGCGCGGCCGTTTTTCTGGCCTCCTCCCTGGGTCCCGTTCTGGCCTGGGCCGCCGGGACCGCGATCGAAGCGCGGCGCAGGTTCTCCCGCGCAGCGGTCCTGTTTTCCGGCGTCCTTATCCTCATCAGCCTCGTGCCGGTCCCTCATAACAAGCTCTACGACCTCTGGAAAAGGAAGATCCAGGACCGCTACACGACCGAACGCCTGTCCTTCTGGAAGGACGGCGCGAAGATGTTGCTGGCCCACCCCGTCCGAGGGGTCGGGATGGGAAGTTTTTCCGACGCGTACCCCCGGTATAAAAGCATCCCCGGCCTCCGGAACGCTCCCTACGCGCACAATGAGATCGTCAACACCTTATGCGAAACGGGCATGATCGGCGGGATCCTGGGAGCGATCCTGATAGGATCCCTGTTGAAAGGCCGGCCCCGCTCCACGGTCTGGACCACGGCGGCGCTCGCGGCGCTCGTCCAATCGCTTTTTGATTTCAACCTCCGCTATGCCCCGATCACGGTGCTTTTCACGTTCTGCGTCTCCACTTTCATGCCCGCCCGCGAGCCGGTCTCCCTGAGACCCGCTTTTCGGAACGCCCTGTTGGTCCTGGCTGTCTTCTGGACCGGAATGGCCGCGCTTCCGGGAGCGGCGTCCATCCTCTATGTCCTGGATCCGGGAAAGAACGCGGCCTTTGCCGCCGCCCTGGACCCTTTCAACGGGTTCTACCGCTCCCGGACCGGGAAGATGAGGGATTTGGAGATCGCCATCGCCCTCGAGCCCGCGAATGTCTGGTACCGGAGGCAGGCCGCTCATTTCTACATTTCGGACTGGCAGCGTTCCGGGAACCCCGCTTCCCTGAGGTCGGCCGAGACCGAATATCTAAAAATCCTGGAATCGGCTCCCAATGTCCCTGAATTCCGGGAAGAATACAAAAAGTTCTTCGATCATTGACAAACAAAGGCATATCTGTTATATTTCGAATAGGTTTTGACGGACGAGCAGCCGCCTTAGAAATCGCCGAGTAAAAATCCTCACTCCGGGGGGGTTTTTCAGGCGTTTTTTTTGCGCCGCACAGATTTATGGCGTTCGACATCACGGAATACTTGGACAAACTTCCTCCCATCCCTCTGCCCGGGATGAAGAGCAATGAGTCCATTGGCATCGACATCGGCTCGGCGTCGCTGAAGATCGTCCAGCTCAAGGGGGGGCCGGGCAAATACCAGCTCGTGCGCTGGTCCGTGATCCCGCTCGCGGGGCCGGTCGACGCGGAAAAACCCGATAAAGCCGAGATGAGCCCCGAGGAAAAGCGCACGGCGGCCACGAATCTTCTGAAGAACTACCGCGGGTCCGGCAAAGGCATCCCCAAGAACGCGGTCGCCTCGGTCTCGGGCGGCTCCGTCATCGTCCGCTACGTCAAATTCCAGAAACTGACCCGCAAAGAACTGTCCAAGACCATCAAGGTGGAAGCGGAACCTTACATCCCCTTCAACATCGAAGAGGTCTACATCGGATTCCATACCCTGCAGGACGTCATGGACGAAGGCAAGCCCAAGATGGAGACCGTCCTGGTGGCCGCCAAGCAGGACCAGGTGAACCAGAGGGTGGAGATCCTGGAGGGCGCGGGGTTCAAGGCCGCGGTGGTGGATGTGGACGCCTTCGCGCTGGAATCGGTCTATGACGCGGCGTTCCCCGTAGCGCCCGAAGAGACCGTGCTCATCGCCAACATCGGCCACACCCAGACCAATTTCGTCATCATCGACAAAGGCCTCTCCATCGTGGTCAAGGACAGCCTGGTCTCGGGCAATTCCATCAACAAAGCCATCGTCAAGAACCTCGGGGTGGACGCCAAGACGTCGGAAAAACTCAAGCAGACCCACGGACTCCTGGTGAACCCGCAGGAAAAAGAGGCCGCCCTGAACGAAGGGAAAAAAGAGGCCGTGGGGGTCTCCAACGCCATCGCGAGCGTCGCCAAGGACCTGATCACCGAGATCAAAAAACTCATCGAATTCTACGCCATGCAGGGCGCGGAGAGGCAGGTCAACCGCGTCATCATTTCCGGGGGTTCTTCCAACATCAAGAATCTCGTCCCTCTCCTCTCCAAGGAGTTGAACCTTCCCGTCGAGAAACTCAACCCCTTCATCGGGATCGCGGGAGCGGAAGGCGTTCCGGATGAATATCAGGCCACATTGGGCGTGGCCGTGGGGCTGGCCATGCGCCGTCCCGGAGACGTCAAATGATCCGCATCAACCTCTTACCCAAAGAGATCCGCGACAAGGGCAAGGGCACGGAGTGGGTGATCCTGGCCGCTCTGGTCCTGGTCCTCTTCGGGCTCCTGGGCGCGGGGTCCTACGGCTTGAAAAAAAGGCGCTATGAAAAGGACGCGGCGAAAAAAATGCGCTGGTCGGGCGAACTCGCCGAGATCAAAAAAAAGGTGGACCGGGTGACCGAGTTGGACAACCAGAGGAACCTCTTGAACGCCAAGAAGAACACGGTGGTCCAGCTCCTCCAGGGCCGCATCCTCTACCCCATCTTCATGGAGCATGTCTACCAGACCCTTCCCAAAGACGTCTGGCTGAACGATCTGAAACTCACGGAGGCCGGCGACAAGAGCATCGTGGTGGAAGCCAAGTCGGAATCCTTGACGGTGGACAGCGTGGCGGACTGGCTCGAGACCCTGGAGTCCAGAACGGACCGTTTCGGCGGGGTGGACTTGAGCGCGATCGACATCAAGGGGGACGCCAAAGCGGTCACCTATTCCTTCACCATAAAATTCACCTACCGACCGCCGGCGGGGTCGTGAGGAAGGCATGAACCGAAAAGAACTCCAAGCCGCCATCATCGCCCTCCCCATCGTGGCGATCCTCGGCACGTTCACTTATTACAAATATCTCATCCTGCCGCTGGCGGCGCGGCACGACAAACTCCGTTCGGAGATCGAAGGCATCCGCGGCGAGTACGAGCAGTCCGTCGGGCGCGCGGCGCGGCTTCCGCGCCTCGAGCAGGAGATCCACGTCCTCAACGACGAGATCGTCGAGATGCAGAAAAAGCTCCCCAAGGACAAGGACGTCCCCTCCATCATCCGCCTCTTGTCCGACCGCATGCAGTTCCACGGCATCCGCTGGAAAAAGCTGGACCCCGGAGCCCAGTCCGCCAAGGAATATTACATCGAGCATTCCTATAAGATCCCTTTCTCCACCCCCTTCCACAACCTGGCCAGGTTCATGGCGGAAGTGGGGCAGATGGAACGCATCTTCGCCACCCGCATCTCTCCGCTCAAGTCGGAGACCAACGCCAAGGACGGCACGATGGTGAGCGGGGACCTGTACTTTTTGATCTACACATCCAAATGAACCGGATCCTGCTGGCATTGACCGCTCTGTTCATCGTGACGGGATGCTCCCGTAAAGACGAATACAGGAGCCTGGCCGAGCTCATCCCGTCTCCGAAATTGTCGGCGGAGGTCCCGAGACCGGACCCCAAGATGGAGACCCCCAGATATTCCTATCCCTATTCCAGCAAAAGGGACCCTTTCACGCCTCTGGCGGGCAGCGCCGCCGCCTTGGCCGGCGCCTCCTCCGGGAGCCAGGGCATCTCGAGCGGGGAGCTCTCCAACCTGGAGCTCAAGGGGATCCTGCGCGACCGCAAGGGGAAAGTGGCCCTCATATCCGCTTCGGACGGGGAGCCGTTCGTGCTCCGTTCAGGCAGGGTCTACGACCGGAAGAACAGGATCGTCTCCGGGATCTCGGGCATCATCAAAGAGAACAGCGTGATCCTCATATCGCAGAACCGGACCGTGACCGAACTCAGTTTGAAAAAACAGAACGAAGGCGGATCGTCGAATGCGCAGTGATAAGGATTTAAGGAGAGGAATATCATGAAAGCGATCGTCAACAGAATCTTCAGTCTGGGCCTGTCCCTCATGCTCGTCGCCTCGCCCCAGGGGGCCTTGCGTCTGTCCGCCGAAGATGCGGCGGATGGGGCCGCCGCCCCGGCGTCCCTGGACCAGATCACCATCCAGGGGAACACCGTTTCTCTCAAGACCAGCAAACCGGCCGCGTTCAACGTCTCCCGCCTGAGTTCCCCGGAACGCCTGGTGATCGACCTCGCCGACACCCGCAACAACTGGAAAAAAAGGTCCGTCACATTGAAGAACAACGCGGTCTTTTCCCGCATCCGGTCCTCCCAGTTCAAGACACAGCCCATGGCCGCCCGCGTGGTGATCGAGCTCAAAGGCCCCGTGGAATTCGAATCGTCCTCCGAAGGCGCCGTCATCAAGCTCTCCGCCTCCTCTTCATTGGATTCGATGGCCGCGGCGGCGACGCCGTCTGAAATGGTGGAAGCCGCTCCGAGTTCCATGCAGGAAACGGTCCCCGCTGAAGCGGAAGAACCCGCCGCCGCAGCCGAGCCCGTTCCGGCTAAAAAGGAGATCGTTTCAAAACCCGCGGAGAAAGAGCCTGAAGCGGCGCCGGCAGCCGAGCCCGCGAAGAAAGAACTTTCGGCCGCGGAAAAACTGGCCCTGACCGCCCTTCCTTCGGACCCCAGCTCTCTTTTCGGACGGCAGTCGGTCACCCTGGATTTCTATGACATCGGCATCCGCGACCTTTTCAAACTCATGGGCGAAAAATCCGGCGTCAACATCGTCTACGGCAACGACGTGACGGGCACGGTCTCCATCCAGCTCCGGGACGTGGGTTTCAAGGACGCCGTGGAAACGGTCCTGGCCCTGACGGATCTGCGCATGATCGCCATGGGCAAGAACATCGTGCAGGTGATGACGCCCGCCGAGTTCGACAAATACCGCACGAGCGCCATCTCCACGACAAGGCTCTTCCCCATCAATTACGCCTCGGCCTCGAACGTCAACACCCAGCTCTCCGCGATCCTGACCACCCTGGGCGGAAAGGGAAAGACCATCGTCGACGACCGCACCAACAGCATCATCGTCACCGACACCCCGGAAGGCATCGAAAAGACCGCCAAGCTCATCGCGG
>MGUS01000068.1:0-765 GCA_001800085.1 Elusimicrobia bacterium RIFCSPLOWO2_01_FULL_60_11
CCCAAAAATGACCTTGAACGACCCGCTGACTTCCAGTACCAGGCTATCATGCAAAATCAATCGGCTTTTTACAATCGATTTGAAGGAACGACGAGCGACTCCTCGTCTTCCACCAAGGTGTTTTCGCTAGCAGAGCTTAAGCCGCTTTCTTAAGCCGGGTTTGAAAGCCGTCTGATAAAATCGGAATTCGCCAGCCAGTTCTCGCGAAAACATCGCATTTTTTGATGAGGATCCAGGCGTCCTTCTTCGGCACCCCCCGCAGTTTGACCAGGGCGAAGACCCCCTTGAGACGATGGCCACTCATCCTGAAGATCAGGATCCCTTTCCGCAGCCCCTCTTCAGGGTCTTGGGGTTTCAGGGGATGGTATTCGCCCTCATCCCACAGGACCACCTCCCCCGCTCCATAAGACCCCGCCGGAATCTCTCCTTCGAACTTGGCCCATCCCAAAGAATGGTCGGGAGTGCGGATGGCAAAGCGGCGCTCATGCGGATCCAGGGAAGGCCCCTTGGGTACCGCCCAGGACTTGAGGGTTCCCGCGACCTCCAAGCGGAAATCCCAATGGAGCCTCCGGCTGTGATGTTCTTGCACCACGAACGATGGCATGTCACGCCGCGCGGGCGTGGCCCCGGCGGCTCCGGCTCCCGTTCAAAATCGAGATGACTTCTTCATCCGAGACCGGGTCGAACTCCTCATAGGCCTGGCCCACCGCGTGGAATTCGCGGGGCATCATGAGGCAGACGACCTCGTCCGCGGCGCCCTTGAGC
>MGUS01000068.1:794-1854 GCA_001800085.1 Elusimicrobia bacterium RIFCSPLOWO2_01_FULL_60_11
AGCTGCCGCGATCAGACGGGACGGGGACATCGTCTTCAAGGCCTTAAGAGCGGCCAGCATCGTGTAGCCGGTGGCGATGCCGTCATCCGCCACGATCACGCTGTGCCCGGAAACGCCCGCCAACGGTCGTCCCTCCCGGTAGAGCATTTCTCTGCGCTCCAACTCCTTGCGCTCATTTTCCACCTGGGCCCGGATCTCATTTTCCGTCACATCCAGGCGGCGCGCGATGTCATGATTGATGACCGCCACGCCCGCGGCGATGGCCCCGATGGCGTACTCGGAATCCCTGGGGTAGCCGATCTTGCGCACGATGAGGGCGTCCAGAGGGAGGCGCAGGACTTTGGCGATCTGTTCCGCCACCACCACGCCCCCCCTGGGCAGCCCCAATACCAGGGCTCCCGGCTCCCCCGCGTAATAAGTGAGCTGGTCCGCCAGGGCCAGCCCGGCTTCGCGGCGGTTCGTGAACCGGAGCAGGGTCCCCGGGCTCATGCGGCCTTATGATGCTTCGTCATCATCCTGTGCCTTCCCCGCCCGCGGGAAGTCCTGCGGTAGCGGTCCGAGGCAAGATGGGTCAGCTGTTTCCAGTTCATCAGGCCGTCGGCGGGGTTCGCCGTCAGGCAACCCGGACTTTTCGCGGCCATCGACGGATGGCTGCCGAAATTGGAAGACCCGCAGAAGGGGCAGACGAAGGAGCATTTATGATGTTCCCCCCGCCAGCCGCACCGGAGACAGGCCAATTCATCCGCGACGGCCGACAATTCTATCTGGGGCTCTTTCTCGCCGAAATGCTTCTCCAACAGACCGGGATCGAAATCTTCGTCGGAATCCATAGGCATGGGACACCTCCTGGCGCTGCGCACTGCTGAAAAAGGAATTCCCCCAATTACAATCTAGATTATTGCAAAAGGGCGGTCTATGACGGGGGTCATATTGGGAAGGTTTCTTTGAAATGCTAGGATTTTGTCATGGATTTCACCTGCCCCATGCACCCGGAGGTCCGCAATGAAGGCCCGGGGAGCTGCCCCAAGTGCGGTATGGACTTGGAGCCCCTCACGGCATC
>MGUS01000068.1:1868-11942 GCA_001800085.1 Elusimicrobia bacterium RIFCSPLOWO2_01_FULL_60_11
GAAATTCCGAGCTGGCCTCCATGAAGCGGAGGTTCTGGGCCGGCTTGGCCCTGACCCTGCCTGTTTTTATCATCGCCATGTCCCATATGGCCGCGCACTCCAGGGGACTGGACCTGCTTCAGATGATCCTCTCCACCCCTGTCGTTCTCTGGGCCGGCTGGCCTCTCCTCGAGCGCGGCCGCTGCTCCATCGTCCACCGGCACTTGAACATGTTCACGCTCATCTCCATCGGCATCCTGACCGCTTATGCCTACAGCGCCGCGGCCGTCATCCTTGGGAAAGGCGCGGTCTACTTCGAATCCGCCGCAGTCATCACCACGCTGGTGCTCTTGGGCCAGGTGCTGGAGCTCTCTGCCCGGGCCAGAACGGGCGGGGCCATACGGGAGCTTCTCGGGCTTTCCCCCAAGACGGCCCGGCGCTTGAATCCGGACGGGACGGAGGAAGACGTCCCCCTGAATGAGATCAGGGCGGGAGACCGTTTGAAGGTCAGGACGGGGGAAAAGATCCCCGCGGACGGCGCTGTGACGGAGGGCAAATGCTCCGTGGATGAATCCATGCTCACCGGGGAATCCGTTCCGGTGGAGAAGACCGCCGGCAGCCGTGTGATCGGAGGAACGCTGAACGGCCGGGGGAGTTTTGTGATGCAAGTGGAGCGGACCGGGGAAGACACCCTTTTGGCTCAGATCGTGCGCACCGTGGGCCAGGCGCAGAGGTCCCGTGCTCCCATCCAAGGCATCGCCGACACGGTATCCGCCTATTTCGTGCCGGCGGTCCTGGCCGCTTCCGCCGCAACATTCGCGGCCTGGCTCATTTGGGGGCCGGAGCCCAAGGCCGCGCACGCTCTCATCAACGCCGTGGCCGTCCTCATCATCGCCTGCCCCTGCGCCCTGGGCCTGGCCACGCCCATGTCCATCATGACGGCGATGGGGAGGGGAGCCCAGTCAGGCATCCTTATTAAAGACGCCGAAGCCCTGGAGATCCTGGAAAAAGTGGACGCCCTTGTGCTCGACAAGACCGGCACGCTCACGCGGGGCAAAGTTTCTCTCGAAGAACCGGATATTCTGAGGGAAAGCGCGCCCGAGATGATACGGGAGATGAAAAAGGAGGACATCCGCATCGTCATGATGACGGGCGACCGACAAGCCGCGGCGGAAGCCGTGGCGGGCGAACTCGGAATCGAGTTCAGGGCTCAGGTCCTGCCGGAAGACAAACTCGCCCTGGTGAACGAGCTTCAGGCTCAGGGGCGGACGGTGGCCATGGCGGGGGACGGGATCAACGACGCTCCGGCTCTGGCCAAGGCGGATGTCGGCATCGCCATGGGCACGGGAACGGACGTGGCGATGGAGAGCGCGGGGGTGGTGCTTGTGAAGGGCGACTTACGGGGGATTTTGCGCGCCCGTAAGTTGAGCCGGGCCGCCATGAGAAACATCCGGCAGAACCTCTTCTTCGCCTTCGTCTACAATGTCCTGGGGGTCCCTGTCGCGGCGGGAGTCCTCTACCCGTTCTTCGGGCTTCTCTTGAGCCCCATGATCGCGGCCGCGGCCATGACCTTGAGTTCGGTCTCGGTCATCGCCAACGCCTTGCGGTTGAGGAAGCTTAAATTATGATTTGAGGCGCTTGAGTTTGGGGTAGACGGGGTTCCAGACCTGGCTTCGCAATAAATCGTGGATGTTCCCGGGACCGACGGCGGGATCGGCCAGACCCAGGCGGACCGCCTCTTTTGCGACCGCGGCCGCGATCTTTTCCGAGATCTCCCGCAGGTGCTCCAGGTTGGGGAATAGGGAATCCTCGAACCCCGGAAGGCGCTTGTCGAAATCAGACAGGGCCTTGGCGGAGGCCAGGAAGAATTCTTCCGGCACCCGCTTGGCGCCGGAGGCGACGATGCCGAGCCCGACACCGGGGAAGATGAAAGCGTTGTTGCACTGGCCGATCGCGACCTTCCTGCCGTTCAAAGAAACGGGCGCGAAAGGGCTGCCCGTGGCGACCCAGGCCTTCCCGCCGGTCCACTTAAAGATGTCTTCCGGGACCGCTTCGCATTTGGAAGTCGGGTTTGAAAGAGGGAATATGATGGGTCTCCCGGCGCCGCGGGCCATTTCCTTGATGAGGGACTCGGAGAACGTCCCCGGCTGGCCGGAAGCGCCGATGAGGATGGTCGGCTTGACCTTGCGGACGACCTCGGCCAGGTCCACCGGCTTGGAAAGGTCCAGCCCCAGGGATTTCGCGCGCTCCACCGTCTGGGCGAAAAGTTTCTTCTCGCTGGAAAGGTCGCCCCGGCCCAGGTGCACGAGCCCCATGGAATCCACGAGCCACTCGCCGGCCTTCGCGGCCTCCGCCGAAACCCCCCTACCCTTCAATTCCAGGGCGATGAGCCGCGCGGTGCCCGTGGCCGCGGAACCGGCCCCGGCGTAGACGATGCGCTCCTGGGCGAGGTCGCGGCCTTCGAGCTTCAAGGCGCGCAGGATGCCCGCGAGCGTGACGGAAGCCGTGCCCTGGATGTCGTCGTTGAAGCTCAAGATGTCGTTGCGGTAGCGTTCCAGGAGCCGCCAGGCGTTGGCCTTGGCAAAATCCTCCCATTGCAGGAGCGCCTTGGGCCAGCGCTCTTTAACGGAACGGACGAAGAGGTCGATGAACCCGTCGTACTCGGCGCCTCGGAGCCGCTCGTGCTGCCAGCCCAGGTAGAGCGGGTCGTTCAAAAGCTCGGGATTGTTGGTGCCCACGTCCAAAAGGATGGGGAGCGTCCGCCGCGGGTGGATGCCCGCACCCAAGGTATAGATGGCCAGTTTTCCCACGGGAATACCCATACCGCCCACTCCCAGGTCGCCCAGGCCCAAAATCCTTTCGCCGTCCGTGACCACGATGACCGAGATGTCGTCGTGAGGCACGTTCCTTAAAAGCTCCCGCATCCGGTCCCTCTGCGGATAAGAAAGGTAGAGTCCCCGCGCCCGACGGAACATGTGGCTGTAGCGGCGGCAGGCCTCGCCCACGGTGGGCGTGTAGATGATGGGGAGCATCTCCGCGATGTGGTCCGAGACCAGGCGGTAGAAAAGGGTCTCGTTGCGGTCATGGAGACCGCCCAGATAGATGTTCTGATTGATGGGGTTGTCTTTGGCGGCGAAGTTGTCGTAGGTGCGCTGGAGTTGGCTCTCCACGGAATTGACCCGGGGCGGCAGGAGGCCTTCGAGGCCGAACTCGCGGCGCTCCTCTTCCGAGAAAGCGCTGCCCTTGTTAAGGTAGGGGTTGGTCAGGAGCGCCTGGCCGGACAGAGAGGTCTCGACGACTTCTTGTTCCTGAATTTGCGGCTTAAGGGAAGCGGATTGGGGCATAAGCTTATTTTACAATAAATTTTGCGCCCGGCTTTGCACACCCCTTCGTTTAAGCCGTATGTTTTCGAGACCCAAGGTGAGCGATGGGAATGCCGGCTGAGTTTGCGGCGCTTTTAAGATGCCCATCCAATGTCGCCAAGGGCAGCCCTTCCCTCAAAGCCAGTTCAAGATAAGACGCGTCATAAACGGTAAGGTTCCATTCCCTGGCTTGAGAGATCACCTGCTCAAAGATCCTCGAAGGATGGGAATCGTCGATGGATATCCCTAAATCGCTCAGACGGGAAAGAAAATGTGCCGCTTGCGCCACGGTGATCCTTTTGCGCCGCTCGGCCGCCAGCAGCGCGTTGGCCACCTCATAGGGCCAAAGGGCCGGGACGAGGGCTTCCGTGCCGGAAGTCAAAGCGTCCAGCAACCGCTCGGTATCGGGGGTTTTTTCATCTTCAAAACACCAGGCAACGGCGATAGAAGCGTCCAAAACAATACGAGCGGGGTTCAATAGCGCCGTCCTTCATCGATGAGCTTGCGGATGCTGACGCTTCCCAAACGGACGCCCTTTCTCATCTGCCGGATTTCTTCGGCGGCTTCTTTGAGGTCCTTTTTACCGGGGAAGTCCGCCGGGACGAGCTTGGCGACAGGGACTCCGCGCTTTGTGATCTGAACGGTTTCGCCCCTGACAACCCGCGCCAAAAGCGCGGGAAGATGGGTTTTGGCTTCAAAAGAACCGACGGTGACCATGGGCTTTACCTCCTTAAAAAACTGATCGCTTTAAGCCTACCATGAATAGACTAGTTTGTCAACTAGTTTGAAATGACATGCAAGGCTCACGGCTCGAACTATCTTTTACTGCACAGGCAGACATAATTCCTGGTCATTTCGTTTCTGTGGAGGGTATGGAGGTGACTTATCGGCTTGACATTGTGTATAATTATTTTATAATTACACTATTATGAGAAAGAATTACGACTTTTCCAAAGCAAAGAAGAATCCCTACACGAAACTGCTCAAGAGACAGGTCACCATCCGCCTTGACCTTGATACCATTGCCTATTTCAAGAGCCTGGCCGTGGAGGCTGGGGTGCCCTATCAGAGCTTGATCAACATGTACTTGCGGGACTGCGTGCTCTCCCACCGGAAACCGGTGTTCAAGTGGCAGGGGTCGTGAGGAAAAATTGGTGCGCTACAGTTCACTGAAAACTGAACGTACCAATTACAAAATATTTTCTCGATACTAAATGTCTAATTACCTATTCAAATTCTCAACAAACAATTGCTTAAAATATGTCTGCTCTTCACCCGTACTCCATAACCATACTTTTGCTGTTTGAGTATCAAGCAAGTACGCCGCAGGAAGAACGTTTATGTTCCCCGTAACTGGTGGAGATATAAACATCTGGTATCTACCTACTTGTTTTGATGTATCATTTTTTTGATAATCTACTGCCCATGCACATACCGCAAGAACTACCACTCCACCCAAACCTATTATTATCTTTCTCATTTTTATTCAGCTCCTCTGGTGGAAAAGAACCACCGCTTATTTTGACTCTCAGAATTCAGAATTCGCGGAAACATCTTACTTATCTCCTGATACGGTGTCCCTAAAATTATGATGTTTGCTTTATAAGCCCCTAGTCAATGGGAGCGTTCACATCCATATATATATGGTATCCCCACAAATCTATACTTTAATTTATCAACATTAAATAACACAAGATATTCGCTATCGAGTAGGTATTTGTTAAAAACTATTCCATCATAGCCCTTCATTTTTGCAGCATCTGCAATGAATCTTGGTACAAAATACTCTGGCTTCCAGTTGTTGTCACGTATTACTTCCTTTCGGATAGTATCTGAGTATATGATCCCTGTGGCCAATATTGATAGATAAGGGTTAGGATGATCAGGATGTTTCATGCATAAGTTAAGTATCTTTGGATCCTGGACAATTTTTATTTTTTGTATCCAAGCAAATGATTCTGTTTTATATTTTACCTCGTTGGCACATGCCCACTCAAAATTTGCCAGATACCAATGGCTCTGTCCAAAGTGATTGTATCTTCCCTCAGGAATATGCACTTTTGTTGGTTCGGGCGGAAGCATATCTCTAGAAGTAAATTTAATGCCGTCAGTTAATTGCCTAGCCCGATACCACACTTGTGATTTGATTGAATGTTTTGGAAAGTTCTCAATCGCATCAATTATTCTCCTACCAATATGATGCCGAGCTCCTAAATACGGATACTGTTGAAGATATTTGGTGAATTCGTGAAATTTTGGCTGAAACGTAATTTTCCACTTCTCCATCTTCCTTTCAAACTGCTTTTGCTCCATCGATTTCAAGGCAACCTGTATCCCCAATTCCAATGGAGAATGGCAGCTATTACAATAAACGTTGGAAGCTATTTCCGAGTGATATTTTCTAGGTATACCACATTCATTCAAAAAATCTTTTATATCTTGCGGATTCCCAAGTACCCAAATAGGTCCACCACCTTCCCAAGGCTGACAGTTATCACAATACAAGATTTCCTTTTGAAGTTTGTCAATGTATTGTTGTATACGAGAATTATCGGAATGTCCTAATCCTTCATGATCGTTGTATCCCATATTGATTTTGTTATTTAGGTTTGAGGGAAAATGGCATATACCACTTAAAAAATTGTTGCGCCCGGCGGGAGTTGAACCCGTGTTACATCTTTGGAAGGAAGGACATGGTTAGGCGGCGCGTTTAAATTCTTGCTGGATGGCCTGACACACTTTCGCCACGAGCTCCAAATTTGGCACCCCTTTTCGACTGAGAAGATTATAAGCGGTTCTACGCGGGATATGGTAGTGCTTTGCAAGGTAGGATTTATTTAAATGCCGCAGGCTTGCGGCCAAAACCTCCCGGGCGGACACGGAATCACCTTCTTCTAAACACTCCATAAACGTCTTGAATACAAGTCGTGGATTGCTTAGAGTAACCGAGGTGTCATGGTCAAGCAACTTGATCTTTCTGTTTCGTTTATTTTTCGAGTTCATATTCGTGCTTCGCATTAAAAATTGGTGCTCCCGAGGGGATTTGAACCCCTGATCTCTGCCTTGAAAGGGCAGCGTCCTAGACCGCTAGACGACGGGAGCGGTAAATCTACTTGAAAATCTTCTCGCCGAGCTTCCAGACGTCGCCGGCGCCGAGCGTGACGAACACATGGCCGGGGGTGACGAACTGGGCCAAGTCATATCCGGAACCGTTCATGTGATCCACCGCGACCTTGCTGCGCCTGATGGCCGGGATGAGCTTCTTGGAGTCCACTCCCGGTATGGGCTTCTCCCCGGCCGCGTATATGGGAAGCAGAACGACCCGGTCGGCTCCCGCGAAGCAGCTGCCGAAATCCTTCATCAAAATTTTTGTGCGCGAATAGCGATGGGGCTGGAACGCCACCACGATGGTCTTGTCCGGGTAGCGCTCGCGGAGCGCCTGCATCACCGCGCGGATCTCCGTGGGGTGGTGGCCGTAGTCGTCGATCCAGACCGCGCCGTTCTTCTCCCCTCGCTTCTCGAAGCGCCGCCCCACGCTCTCGAAATCCCCGAGCGCCTTGGCGAGCTTTTCAAAGGGCACGCCCAGCTCCAGGCCGCAGGCGGCCGCGGCAAGCGAGTTCAGTATATTATGTTTGCCGGAGAGATTCAAAACGACCTCCCCCTCCGCCCGGCCGTTCCTGACGAGCTTGTACCGGACTCCGGCCGGCCCCGTCCTCACATCCGCCGCGGTGTAATCCATCCTGCCTTTCAGCCCGTAAGTGACGACCTTGCGGGTGAATGACGGCAGGACGGCCATCACGCCCGGGTCGTCCGCGCAGACGATGGCCATGCCGTAGAAAGGCACGCGGTTGGCGAACTGTATGAAAGCGTCCTTCAGTCGCCGCGTGGTCTGGTAATAGTCCAGGTGGTCGTTGTCGATGTTGGTGATGATGCCCACCGCGGGCGAAAGCTTCAAAAAGGAGCCGTCGGACTCGTCCGCCTCGGCCACCAGGAATTCCCCGCTCCCGAGCTTGGCCCCGCTCTCCAGGTGCTTGACCCGCCCGCCGATGATGAATGTGGGGTCCCAGCCCGCTTCCTGAAAGATGGCCGCCACCATGGAAGTGGTGGTGGTCTTGCCGTGCGTGCCGGCCACCGCGATGGTGTATTTCAGGCGCGCCAGCTCGGCCAGCATCTCGATGCGCGGGATGACGGGGATCTTGTTCTTCCGGGCCAGGCGGACTTCCGGGTTCTCCGGCCGGACGGCCGTGGAAGTGACCACCACCTGCGCGTCACCCACGTTCGATTCCTTGTGGCCGTAATGGATCCGGGCCCCCAGGCGCGCGAGCCGCGCGGTCACTTCGGATTCCTTCAGGTCGGAGCCGCTCACCTTGTAGCCCAGGTTGATGAGCACTTCGGCGATGCCCGACATGCCCGAGCCGCCGATCCCCACGAAGTGGATGTTCTTTATGGTTTTAAACATCAGTCAATCTTTGCGATGGCGCATTTTAAATATTCGGTCTCCGGCATGGAGGCCAGAATGGGGTGGTCCCGCCCCTGGCCCCGCATCTCCAGGATCCTGGCCGTGCGTCCCACCGCAAAGGCCGCTTCCGCGATCATGTCCATGAACTCCCTCCGCCCCACATGATGGGAGCAGGAACAGCTGAAAAGGACGCCGCCCGGCGGGAGGCAGGCCATCGCGGCCTGGTTCAATTGGCCGTACTTGCGGATGGCCGAGAACACGTTCTTCTTAGATTTTGCGAGAGCCGGCGGATCGAGGACGATTATATCAAATTTGCGCTTTTCCGTCTTAGCCTGCCCCAGGAACGCCTCCGCGTCCTCCTTGACGACCTCGCACGCCAAGCCGTTCGCCTCAAAATTCTTTTTGGCCAGGTCGCAGGCCGCCTGCGAAGAGTCCACGCAGGTGACGGCCTTGGCCCCGCCGGACGCGGCATAGAGGCCGAACCCGCCCACATAAGAATAGGCGTCCAGCACGGTCTTGCCTTTGGCGTAGAGCGAGAGACGCTGGCGGTTGTCCCGTTGGTCGAAGAAGAACCCGGTCTTCTGCCCGCCGAGCGGGTCCGTCAGGAATTTAAGCTTGCCCTGCATGATCTCCACGGGCGGCGCGATTTCGCCTTCCACCACCCCCACATCGTCCTTCAAGCCCTCCAGGGCCCGCATGGAGCTGTCGCTCTTGTTGAGGATGGCGCAGCCGGGAAAAACCGCCTTGAGCGCGGAAAAAACATGGGGCACGAGATTGTCCGCCCC
Organism: Elusimicrobia bacterium RIFCSPLOWO2_01_FULL_60_11; assembly: GCA_001800085.1. GTDB lineage: Bacteria > Elusimicrobiota > Elusimicrobia > 2-02-FULL-39-32 > 2-02-FULL-39-32 > 2-01-FULL-60-11. The sequence continues at coordinate 10,454 of MGUS01000068.1, forward strand.
CAGGCAATAGGACTGGACGACGAAAACGCTCCCCAGGCGGTCGATGACGATGCCGGGCAGGCCGTCGGATTCCCCGAAAACCAATCGGTACGAGGTCTCCCCGGGCAGGATCTCCTCCCTCAGGAACAGGGCGGATCTGACCTTGCGGAGGATGAAGGCCTCATCGATGGTCTCTTCTTTGCGGGACAAGAGGCGCACTGAAATAAGGGACTGGGGATTGCAGAAACCCCGGCCGATGAATTTTTCCTTCGCCGAATAGACGTCCGCCAGACCGCCGGGTTGGACGTCCTCTTCGGCCTTGTCGATCTCGTTGGAGAATATCCAGAGGTGGCCGGTCTCGACCCGCGCGTCGCGGCGGGGCTTCAAAAAAATCCTGGGGACGTCCATCAGTTGTCCGGGACGAAGCTGGCCGCGCCCGAGTCCGTCTCCCAGACGGTCACGCGGGAGGGCTTGGGGGCGGGAAGGGCCGCCGCAAGCTCGTCGTAGATCCAGCGGGCGATGTTCTCGGCCGAAGGGTTCTTCTTGTTGAACGGGGCGACGTCGTTGATGTTCTTGTAGTCGACCTTGGCGATGATCTTGTCCAGGATGCCGTGGACCTCCATGAAATCCACCAGGTACTCTTCGGGCTGGACGAGCTGGGTCCCGGCAAAACACGCCTCCACCCGCCAGTTGTGGCCGTGGAGGGGCTCGTCGTGCCCGTGGTAGTTCCTTAAGAAGTGGGCGCTCGAGAACTTCTTTTCGATGATGACTTCGTACATGGGAATAGAGAGTTTATCAAATTCTGTATAATAAGAAATCATGTTTCCCATCCTGTTCAGAATCGGCCCTTTCACCCTGCACACTTACGGCCTCCTGGTGGCGGCGGGCATCCTGGCCGGCATGGCCGTCATCCAGCGCCAGGCCGCCCGCGACGGTCTCACGGGCGAGCCGGTCCGCGAATCCCTCTCCCGCCTGGCCCTCTTCCTGGTCCTGGGCGGGCTCGTGGGAGCGCGCGCCTTCTATGCGTTCACTCATCGGAGCGAGTTCGAATCCTGGATGGACATATTCAAGGTCTGGGAGGGCGGGCTTGTGTTCTACGGGGGAGTCCTGGGCGCCCTGGCCGGCTTCTTTTTCTGGAACCGCTCCAAGCCCTTCGCGGCGGACTGGAAGACCGTCCTGGACTGGATTGCGCCAGCCCTCGCTTTCGGCCATGCCCTGGGACGCCTGGGCTGTTTTTCCGCCGGCTGCTGCTACGGCGGGCCGACGGATGCGCCCTGGGGAGTGGTCTTCAGCCACCCCGAATCCCTGGCTCCTTTGGGCATCCCCCTCCACCCCACCCAGATCTATGAGGCGCTTTTCGTGACGGCATTGGGAATCTGTCTCCTTCAACGCCGCCCCAAGCTTCCCGGCGCGGTCTTCGCGGAATACCTCATCCTCTACAGCGCGGGCCGCTTCGCCCTCGAATTCTTCCGCGCCGACGACCCGCGCGCCTGGGGCCTCACTCCGGCCC
>MGUS01000068.1:11968-14235 GCA_001800085.1 Elusimicrobia bacterium RIFCSPLOWO2_01_FULL_60_11
TTCACGGGGGCCTTCGTCCTTATTTTCTCCCTCGCATGGAGGGCCAAAATGGCCTTGACAAAGCCGCCCCGCCTGTAATATAATCATCTGAGTTAGTTTTTCTCTTATCGAGAGTGGTGGAGGGAATAGGCCCTATGAAACCACGGCAACCGGCCCAAGAAAAAGTTGGGTTAGGTGCTAAAGCCAGGTTGCGAAGCCAGCGACCGCGATAAGAGGAGAATAATCAGCCCTTGGCGGATTATCTCCTCCAAGGGATTTTTATTTAATGGGGACACCCTACTTAATTGGTCAATTAAGTAGGGTGTCCCCGGAGGCACAAAGTGAATAAAATCAAAGCGCTCAAATGCAAGGAATGCGGGCAGGAATACCCGCCGGTGGCCAAGCACGTCTGCGAATTCTGCTTCGGCCCCCTGGAAGTGGCCTACAATTACGACATGATCCGGCAGGAGATCAGCCGGAAGGTCATCGAATCCCGCCCCCGCACCCTCTGGAGATACTGGGAGCTCCTGCCCGTGGAGACGCGCGACCCCGTCACGCTGGGCGAGGGCTACACCCCCTTCTTCAAGTCCCGCAACCTGGGAAAATACCTGGGCCTGAAAAACCTCTATTTCAAGAACGACACGGTCAATCCCACATTCTCCTTCAAGGACCGCGTGGTGACCGTCGCGCTCACGCGCAGCCGCGAGCTCGGCTTTGACACCGTGGCCTGCGCCTCCACCGGAAACCTGGCCGGGGCCGTGGCGGCCTACGGCGCCGTGGGCGGGTTCCGCACATTCGTTTTCATCCCCGCCGACCTGGAATCGGGCAAAGTGGTGGGCGCGGGCGTCTACGGCCCCAACATCGTGGGCATCAAGGGCAACTACGACGACGTCAACCGCCTCTGCGCCGAAGTGGCCGACAACTACCCATGGGCTTTCGTGAACGTCAACATCCGCCCCTACTATGCCGAAGGCTCCAAGACCCTGGGATTCGAAGTGGCCGAACAGCTGGGCTGGCGCGCCCCGGACCATGTCGTGGTGCCCGTGGCCTCCGGCTCCCTGCTCACCAAGATCTACAAGGGCTTTTCCGAATTCCGCGACCTGGGCCTGATTCCCGAATTCCACACCAAGATATCGGCCGCGCAGGCCGAGGGCTGCTGCCCCGTGGTCACCGCCATCAAGGACAAGTCCGACATCATCAAGCCCGTCATCCCCCGCACCATCGCCAAATCCATCGCCATCGGAAACCCGGCGGACGGCTACTATGCCGCCCAGACCGTGGCCAAGACGGGAGGATACGGCGAGACCGTCACGGACGCCGAGATCGTGGAAGGCATCAAGCTCCTGGCCCGGCACGAAGGCGTCTTCGCCGAGACCGCCGGAGGCACGACGGTGGCCGTGTTGAAAAAGCTCGTTGAATTAGGTAGCATAGCCAAAGACGAGACGGTGGTGGCCTACATCACGGGCAATGGGCTGAAGACCCAGGAAGCCGTGGCGGACAAGGTGTCCAAGCCGCATCTGATCGAAGCCAAGATCAAGGATTTCCGGGAGCTTTACGACAGGTTGTCGAAGGAGAAGTCCCCGGAACCCGTCCACGCTTAAGTCAAGTCGGATTCCCCGGAGGAATGCATGGCAGCGAAAGTAAGGATTCCCGCCCCTTTAAGAAAGCTCACCAAGGACCAGGCCGTCGTGGAATCCAAAGGCACCACCATCGAAGAGATCCTCGCCGACCTGGAGAAGAACTATCCCGGCATCCGCGAGCGCGTGTGCGATGAGACCGGCCAGGTCCGGCGCTTCATCAACATCTTCGTCAACGGCGAGGACATCCGCTTCAAAGAAGGCGCGAAGACCAAAGTCGCCGCCGACGCCGAAGTGAGCATCATCCCCGCCATCGCGGGCGGCCGATGAAGAAGGCCGTCGACCTCATCTTCCCCAAGAACCTCATTCAGGAGCCGGTCATCTGCCAGATGGCGCGGGAAGTGCCCGTGACCTTCAACATCCGCCGGGCCAAAGTGACCGAAAAAGTGGGCGAGATCGTGCTGGAGCTCGAAGGCAGCGAATCCGCCCTGACCCAGGCCGCCGACTATCTGAAGCAACGCGGCATCAAGGTCGAGCCCATCACCCACGACACATTCGAAAGCTGAGCCCTTCTAAAAAACTCCTCGCGATCGCGATCCTCCTGCTGGTCCGGCAGGCGAGCCCCGTCCACCCGTCGATAAATACCGCCGCCGTCCTCATCCTGCCTTCCCCGGAACACCGTGAAGAGGCCGTCTGGCTGGACGCCCTGGA
>MGUS01000068.1:14362-14601 GCA_001800085.1 Elusimicrobia bacterium RIFCSPLOWO2_01_FULL_60_11
CGCCGGAAGGCCCTTCTGGACCTGAAAGCCGCCGGGCGGTTGGAGCCGGCGCTCCGCCTGGCCGCCGACCCGCCGCTTCCCTTGATTTACAATATGGATTTGTCTAACATGTATTTGAGGGTGAAGGCGCGGGTTCCGACGGAAAAAATTGCCTGGCCGGAAGACGGCGCCATCCCGATCGTCAAGGAAAAAATGAAGTTCAAGGAATTTTGGGGATCTTTTCCCGTCGGCTTCGTGCC
>MGUS01000069.1:0-1472 GCA_001800085.1 Elusimicrobia bacterium RIFCSPLOWO2_01_FULL_60_11
AATGGACTTTACAGCATCCCTCTCGTCTCCACCTATTCCGTCACCGTGAGCACGCGGCTTTCCATCAACGCCCCGACCGGTTTTGCCGCAGCCTCGGTCGGCTCATCCTCCATCACCTGGGCTTGGAACGACATCTCGGCGTTGGAATCCTATTACCAGATCGCTTCCTCCAATGGGGTCATCATCTCCTCGCCCTTGGCGCCCGGTTCCAATGATTGGGCGGAAACGGGCCTGCTTCCCAACCGGCTATACGGCAGGATGGCGCAGGCCGTCACCGGCTCCTCCGAGACCGTCTCCTCAGCGATCTTGAACAAGGCGACCCTGGCCAGCGAACCGGGAGCCCTGCCATTCGCCAACGTCTCGGACACCGCTCTCACGGCGCGCTGGAGCGCGCAGGGCAACCCGGGTATAACGCAGTACACCTTCCAGCTCGCCCGAAGCAACTCCTACGCTTCGCCGGACCTGACCATCACTTTGAGCGGGACCGTGCAGTTCACGTTCTCAGGCCTGCTGGGCAACACCACTTATTTTGTCAGGGTCAAGGCCATCAACCAGGAAAGCGTCGAGACGGCCTATACGGACCTTAGGTCCACCGTCACGCGCGCCTCCACGCTCCCCGCCCCGGTCCTGACGAACGCGGCCACAGGGGCCATCGACGCTCTGATCGAGCCGGGGGACAACCCCGCGGACACGGAGCTTTCCCTCGCCATCTCCAGCGATTCCTTCGCCACACAGTACTATGTCCAGTTCGATTCGAGCGTGGCCTCTTCCGAGATGTTCCAGGCCAAGAGTCTCTGGAACGGAGGCAGCGTGACCGTGCGGGGCCTCTCGCCCAACATCCCCTATCAGTTCAAGACGCGGGCGAAGAACACCCTGGGCATCGTCAACCAGTTCAGCGGCATCTCGTCCATGACCACCCTGGCGGTCCCGCCTGCGGCCCCCATTCTATCCGGCGAATTCGACTCTTCGCTCGGCAACCATGTCCATGTGGATATCCCCGCGGACGGCAACCCTTCGGCCACGGAATACTCCATCCAGTACTTAGCGGACGGGACATGGTTCCAGGGCGACGGCACTGCGGCGGCATCCCCGCAGGTGTGGAAGACCGCGGCCCAATGGACCGTGAGCCATGCGAGCAACACCCACGGCGGGCTCATCGGCGGGACTTCCTATACTTACCGCCTCCAGGCCCGAAACCTTGACGGCGTCGTGACGGCCTTCTCCTCGCCGGAAAGCATCACCATATTCAACCTGGGCGACGCGGTCCTGCCTTCCATCGTCTCCGTCACGCCTTCGGAGACCGAGGTCACCGCCCTGCCCCCTTCCTCCGTACAGATCGCCTTCAGCGAAGCGGTCACCGCGGGCTCCGCGGTCGGAAAAGTATCCATGACGGGCATCAAGGACAATTCCGGGAGCTCGCTCTCGAACGCCGTGACGGGCGTCGTCTCGGTGTCCAGCAACGTCGTCATATT
>MGUS01000069.1:1485-1666 GCA_001800085.1 Elusimicrobia bacterium RIFCSPLOWO2_01_FULL_60_11
ACCCTGAACAAAGGTTATGAATATCAGGTCGTCATGGCCAGCGGGGTCCAAGACATCGCCGGAAATCCTGCGACGGACTCCAAGACCTGGACTTTCCGCACCGCCTGCGACGCCGCCGTCGCGAACACGGTCTCGGCGGGGACTTTCCGCGTCCAGTTCAACCCCGGGGCGTTCGAAGAGG
>MGUS01000069.1:1686-2323 GCA_001800085.1 Elusimicrobia bacterium RIFCSPLOWO2_01_FULL_60_11
AACCCGCAGTCGGAACCCCGCGAAGTGAGCGCTCCCGCGCTCTCACGCGCCATCTCCCGCGGAGGCGGCGACGGCTCCCTGCCCACGTATCTCGTCCCCGCGGCCATCGTGGAGATCAACGTGTATGCGGCGGGCGGGGGACGGCGCATCTCCATCCCCAAAGCGCCCACCACGCTCACTTTGACCTACCCGGACGCCGACGACGACGGCTATGTGGACGGGCTCCAATACCCCATCCGGGCCGAGAACCTCTCCATGTATTTCCTGGACGAGACCAGCGAGAACTTCGTCAAGCTCCCCGCTTCCAACGTGGACATGGCGAACAAGACCGTCACCGTGGTGCTCCCGCATTTCAGCGTCTTCGCCGTCTTCGGGGCGCCCTCCACGTCTCTGGCCAACGCGCACCCCTACCCCGTGCCCTTCCTTCCGTCCCGGGGAGACACGCGCATCACCTTCACCGACCTCTCCGGCGTGGCCACCCTCCGCATCTACTCCGTGAGCGGGGAACTGCTGCAGACCCTGGAAGAGACCGACGGCGACGGACAATACGCCTGGGACGCCAAGTCGAGCGACGGCAACGACCTGGCCAGCGGCGTCTACCTCTACCGCATCACGAGCCCCACGGATGAAAAGAAAG
>MGUS01000069.1:2377-3242 GCA_001800085.1 Elusimicrobia bacterium RIFCSPLOWO2_01_FULL_60_11
GCCATGGCGAACACCGCCGTGGCCGTGGACGGCGACGTCAACTCCGGCGCCTACAACCCCGCCTCGCTGGCCGACCTGGCGCAGCAGGAGCTCGGGTTCCTGCACACGCAGTATCTGGAAGGCATCCAATATCAATACGCGGCCTACGCCCACCCTTACTCCATCGGGACCTTCGGGCTCGCCCTCCACCGGGTCGCCTACGGCGACATCCAGGGTTACGACGCGCAGAACCGCAAGGGAAGCAACATCAACGCCTCGGACACCGCCATCGGGCTGACTTACGCCAAGGCGGTCACGCGGGGGCTGAACCTGGGCCTCACCGGCCGTTATCTGAAGCAGGACCTGGGCGTCGCCGCGGCGCAGGGCTACAGCGGGGACGCGGGCGCGGTCTACCGCCTGCCGGGCAACGATTGGTGGTCCAAGCTGGCCGCCGGGGCCGCCGTGCGGAACCTGGGCACGAAACCCGTGTTCATCCGCGAAGCCACCGCCCTGCCCCTGCAATATGACCTGGGCATCGCCTATGTGGACTGGGGGGGACGCCTCATCGGGACTTTCGAAGTCCACAAGCCCAAGGACCAGAAGCTGACCTACAGCGCGGGCGCCGAAGTGACCACGCGGCGCTTCCTCTCCATCCGCGCGGGATACCAGGCCGACAAGGACATCGGCCCCAACTTCACGGCGGGCTTCGGCCTCCTCTTCTGGAACGAGACCCTGCGCTTCGACTACGCTTTCGTCCCCTACGAGAATTTCGGCAACGTCCACCGCTTCGGCATCGTCTACCGCTTCGGCGGCATCGTAAAGAAATACTACCGCACGGGCGTGCGCCTGATGCGCGCGGGCAAATACGCCGAAGCCATACTGGAAT
>MGUS01000069.1:3252-8442 GCA_001800085.1 Elusimicrobia bacterium RIFCSPLOWO2_01_FULL_60_11
GTGCGCCTGATGCGCGCGGGCAAATACGCCGAAGCCATACTGGAATTCGACAAGGTCCTGCAGCAGGAGCCGACCCACTACATGGCCGCGCGCTACATGAAGATGTGCGCGGAGCAGATCAAGAAGGAGGAATGACCGCCATGGACAGGAAATCTCTCGCGGGATTATTGACGTTGGGGCTGCTCGCCTCAGGGCGGACCCCGCTGTTCTCCGACACGAACGCGATGCCCGCGCCGGGCATCCGCAAAGACCTGGTGCTGGCCAACCGCCTGATGAAACGGGGGGAATACAGCGAAGCCATGGACTACCTCACGGGCGTCCTCATCCGGGACCCGGGCAACGGCATCGCCCGCGAACAGATCTACCAGATCTCCCAGCTCATGACCGCCAACGCGGCGGTCTACGAGCAGATCCTGCCCCGCCCGCTCGCCGAAAACGAACGCTCGGAGGCGGTGGAGCTTGCCTACCAGTCCCTGCGCAAGACCTCGCCGCAGCTCCTCGAGCGCCGCCTGCAGGACGCCGCGCGCTGCGAAAAAAAGAAGTTCTACCTCCTTGCCTGCCAGAATTACCTCTCCATGCTTTCGCAGCCCGGCCTTGAACTGGAGACCAAATACCGCATCGAGCGGCGCCTCCGCTCGTCCAGCCAGAAAGTGGACGCCAAGATCCAGGCCTTGCGGGAAGACGCGCGCGCCGTTTACCGTGAGGCCTTCACCTTGATGAACCTGGGGGACTGGGACAGTTCCGTGGATGAGTGGCGGAAATACGCCGACATGCGCCCGTCGGACGCGGAAGTGCGGAAATTACTGACCATCCCCGAATCCGTGACCGTCATCCGCTTTAAAGACCGGCTGAGCGGCGGCTACGCGGCGCTTGAGGCCGGCCAGTCGGACAAGGCCGCCTCGCTCTTTGAAGAGGCCTTGAGATCCAACCCCAACAGCGTGGAGGCGGAAAAGGGGCTGGAGCAGGCCAGGAAGAAGGCGGATGACTTGAAAAAGTCGAAAAAAGTGATGCAGCTCCTGGCCACCGCCGAAGATTTCCTGCATAGGGGAAAAAAGACCCTCGCCGTCCAGGTCCTCTCCCAGGCGCTCAAGGAGAACCCCAACGACGAGCGCGCCCTGGCCATGATCCAGAGCGTGATGGAGAGCGCGGGGTCGGTGAAGACCGTCATCGTCACGCGGCCCGCGCCGGCGCCCCGGGCCGTGGCTTCGCTGCCGGCGGAGGCGTTGGGCCAACTGGCTTCGGCTGAGGACAGCGGCAAGGCCGAGACGCACTATCAGAAAGGGCTGGTGTACTATTCTTTAAGGAACTACCGGGAGGCGTTCAACGAATTCAAGCTGGCGGTGCGCTACGACCCCAACTCCCGCAAGCTCACGCAGGCGCTCCAGCGCGTGCAGTCGGATTTGCAGTTTGAGGATAAGAAGTAAGAAAAAAGATCTGCGCCCTGCACCCCTTTCTTATGCTTTCGCATTTTAAGGAAGGGCACTAGGGCGCAAAGACTTAGGAAGTTTTCAAAATGTTTTTGCGCCCTGAAGGATTTGAACCTTCGGCCTTCTGATTCGTAGTCAGACGCTCTATCCAGCTGAGCTAAGGGCGCGAGGACCATATTTTACTAAATTCCTTTTCCGCGCGCGCGGCAGAGGGTCGATTCGACTTTCTCCAAAACTTTGACCAGATCGAAGGGTTTGAGGATATAGCCCGCGGAGCCGTAGCTGTCGCACTTCTCGACGTCTTTGAGCATGTGGCTCACCGTGCACATGACGACCGGGATGGCCTGGGTCTTGGGGTCGGACTTGAGACGGACGAGGACGTCCTTGCCGTCCATGTCCGGCATGGAGAGGTCGAGAAGGATCAAGTCCGGCGATGTCTTATGCACCAGCTCCAGGCCTTTGACCCCGTTGGGAGCGCTCTCCGCGCGGTAGCCCTGCGAGCGGAGGAAAGCGCACAAAAGGATGGAGATCTCCTCGGAGTCGTCGATGACGACCACCAAGCTGCCCCGGCCGAGAAGTCTTCCGATCAGGCCCATGAAAACGGGTTGAATCTGTGCGGAGAGGGCGTCGCCTTCTTATTCCTCGAGCTTAAGGTAGCGACATCGCTCTCCGCATTCTTATGAAACTTTTTTTAAGGATTGCGGAGAGGGAGGGATTCGAACCCTCGGTACAGGTTTTCACCCGTACAGCGGTTTAGCAAACCACCGCCTTAAGCCACTCGGCCACCTCTCCTTGAGCAAAATCCTTATAAAAACTTCTTAAACATTTGCTCATGGCACCATTCCTTACAAAAGTAGGAATAAGAGAAGGTGCCAATCACAATCTTAAAAACACTTCCTAAGCATTTGCGCAGGCACCCTACCTTTCAAAAGAAGGAATAAGTAAGGGTGCCAATCCTTCAGAAAGGGGGATTTTACCATTCCGAGAGGGGGCTTGCAATTAAGATTGGGGGACCGCATCTAGGAAAGCCGGGGGCTTTACGGCTGTCGGCGTCCATTGAATTCCTTACAACTTAGATATCTGGTTCGCTATGACGGTAACCCTTCTCTCGGTGCCGTCGATTGTGCCGAAGTATTGTCGATGGCTGCCTTTTTGGCGAGTGCAAGTAAAACCCATCTTGATGAGGAATAATTCGACCTCATTGCTGGATGGATTAAACCGGGACACTTATGCGCAGACGGGTTGGAAGGTTATCCTGGGATGGTGGGATCTTTTGACTTCTTCAACGAGATGAGCGGTGGACGCCTTGTAGTATTCCTGCCAGATTTTGTACGGCGCAGGCCGCCTCAAGAACTTTTTTTTATTGTGGGATTCGGCGACATCTTCGAGATACAGATCGATGGCTTCCTTGAGATTCTTGCGCGCGCCCTCGGATGTCTTTCCCTGGGAGGCCACATCAAGTTCCAGGCAGATTGTGGAGAACAATTTACCTTGCTTCTTGATGAAACACGTTAACTGCATGTTTTGCCTCCTTTTTCCCTAAAATAGCGCACTGTCAAGATCGACGCCTAAGGGTAACAGAAATGGAAATTCCTGTCAAGCGCGTGCCCATTCTGCTTTGGATTTTACCATTCCGAGAGGGGCCTTGCAATTCGGCTTCAGAATCTAATTATAATCGTCGTTATAGGTGAGGAGTGATGGCGATGATGGTGATCTCACCCTTCCTGGGACCGTAACACCAAAAAATCCGATAGGCGCCTGGGGTTCTGTTTTGGGCGTAGGCCTCAAAGACCGGTTCTCTGGGATTAAAGGGATTTTGGAGGGATGTGAACTTGTGGGTTCTGAGTGAAGGATGCCTTGGATTTACTTCAAGATAGCCGAGACATTTTCTGACCTGACTCTCAACGGCTATTTTTGACGGGTCTTTTTTGAGCACTTGATGCTGTTCGTGAGATTCCGGCGTGAAGTTTAATACGAACGACATCAATCATCCGCCCGCATACTTTGCGAAACTCTCCTTGGCAGGCAGCAGCTTGCCTGCCTTGGCCTGGCTCAACCCGCGCTTTACAGATGCCAGCGCCTTCGGATTCTTGTAGAGCCACACCTCATAAGCCGGGACGGTCTTCATAGGGTCGAGAACGATCTGGCCCAGAGAGTTTTCATAGACCATGTAGTATTTGGCAAGCTTGGGGGCTTTTTTTGCCTTCCGCAATGTGACCCGCTTTCTCGTGTCAACCCTGACCTCGGAAAGCGCTTCAAAATCCTGGGATTTGATGATTTGGGATACAGGGGTCATTGGGGCCTCCTTTTCTTGCTCTAAAAGCTAGTTTAGCCCCAAATGGGTAATTTGTCAAGTGGGCAGAAAGAGGGGGGCTTGCAATTCGGATCCAGGATTAAGCCGCGCGGCTGAACTTGTGATCCTGCTCGTGCGTCACGGTCAGCTTGAGGCCCATCACGTGGTGGATTTTTGCCATCTGTGAGAGACGGGAAAGCCCGCCTTGGGCGCGCGCAACGTCCCGGAGCGCAAGCAGAAAGGCCTCATCGTCGTCCTGATCGAGCGCGGCGTTCAGGTAGGCAACGCAAGCCCGCGGGGACTTCAGTTGCTTGTCCAAAAAATCTTCATAGGGCGTTGTCAGCGCCTTTCTGCGGTCATTTCGTTTCACCTCGACACCTCCTGTAATTCGCCCAATAGATATGAGCCCTCTGAATGTCCTGCCATCGGGATTAGCATACCACCGCCTTGCCTCGCTCCCTTAAGTTTTTATTGAACTCAATCCCGGGTCTTGGGATCTTCCCTCAGCATCGGCACGAAACGGACCGGGAGTATGGAGCGGCGGACCATTTGCCTACCCCTCTTTTCCGCCAGCACCAGTTCTTGGGCCTGGTCCTCCTTGCCCACCGGGATCACCATCCGTCCGCCTTCGCGCAGTTGTTCGACTAAAGGTGACGGGATGTCTTCCGGAGCGCAAGTGACGATCACCGCGTCAAAAGGCGCGAACTCCTTCCATCCCAGGTAACCGTCACCCACCTTAAGCTTGATCTTAGGGTGACCGGCGCGCTTCAAATTTCCCTTCGCGACGGACGCCAACTCCGGGATGATCTCGATGCTGTAAACCCTGGCGCCGAGTTCAGCCAGAACGGCGGCCTGATACCCGGAACCCGTGCCGATCTCCAAGACCTTGTCTCCCCTTCGAATCTCCAAAAGCTGGGTCATGAGAGCCACGATATAGGGCTGCGAAATCGTTTGCCCCCATCCGAGCGGCACCGGATGGTCCTGATACGCCGATGCTCGGAGAGCTTCTGGAATGAAAAGATGTCTAGGCACCTTCCTGATCGCTTCAAGCACTTGCGCGTCCGTGACCCCCCTGCGTTCGATCTGCTCCTCAACCATCTTCATCCGGAGAGACGCTTCATCCAGGCCGGCCTCCGCGGCCGCGGCGGCCGCGGGACTTAAAATTGTCAGCACAAAAAACAGTTTGAGCAACAGCATGTCAAGATCCTGATACGAAAAGCTCCATGAATCCGTCCACGGGCATCCTGTCCAGGCGCGCTGGATCCCGGAACAAATCCGTCACGGACCGGCATTTTTCCTCCGCAAGCCCCGCGGCGATGTTCTTCTCGAATTTTTTCAGGAGCAGGGGCAGGCCTTCTTGCCGGCGCCTGCGGTGCCCCAAGGGGAATTCGACTTCCACCTTCTCGGTCTTTGAGCCGTCCTTGAAGAAGACCTGCACCGCGTTGGCGATGGAGCGTTTTTCAGGGTCTT
>MGUS01000069.1:8461-14491 GCA_001800085.1 Elusimicrobia bacterium RIFCSPLOWO2_01_FULL_60_11
CGGGTTCTCCTTCACGGTCATCTTGCCGCGCAAAGCGTCGATACGCCCGTCCTGCGCGGCGCGGTCCTCATAGTGCTCCGCGGTCAGCTCGCCGAAGATGAGGCCGACCGCCGTCACATACTGCAGGCAATGGTCCCGGTCCGCCGGATTGTTCAAAGGGCCAGTTTTATCGATGATGCGCAGGGCCGCCTCCTGCGTCTCGATGAGGACACGGTCCACCTGGTCCAAACGCTTTGCGACGGAAGGATGCAGCCGGAGCGCGGCTTCCACGGCGGTCTGCGCGTGGAATTCCGCCGGGAACGAGACCTTGAAGAGGATGTTCTCCATGACATAGGAGCCGAGATCCCTTGTGATCCTGATGGACTGCCCTTTGAACAGCGCGTCGCTAAAGCCCCAGACCGGCGCGCTCAAGACCGTAGAGTAGCCCATCTCTCCTTTGAGCGTCAAGAGAGCCAGGCGGACGGCCCGGCCGGCGGCGTCGCCCGCCGCCCACGATTTGCGCGAACCGGCGTTGGGGGCATGGCGGTAAGCGCGCAGGCAGCCGCCGTCCATCCATGCGTTGGAGACCGCGGCGACGATGTCTTCCCGCGTGCCTCCCAAAAGTCGTGTGGCAACGCCCGCGCCTGCCACCCGGACCAAAAGGACATGGTCGAGGCCGGCCCGGTTGAAGGCATTCTCAAGGGCCAGAACTCCCTGGATCTCGTAGGCCTGGATGGCCGCTTTGAGGACGTCCCGCATGAGCAGAGGAGCTTTGCCCGATGTCAGATTCCGGCGGCTGACATAATCCGCCACGGCCAATATGGCGCCAAAATTGTCGGAGGGGTGCCCCCATTCCGCCGCCAGCCAGGTGTCGTTATAGTCCAGCCAGCGGATCATCGCGCCGATGTTGAAGGCCGCCTCCGCGGGGTCGAGCTCATGCGATGTGCCGGGCACGCGCGCGCCTCCGCGCAGTTCCGCTCCCGGGACGATGGGGCCTAATATCTTGGCGCAGGCGGGGTATTGAAGCGCGAGGATGGCGCATCCCAGACTATCCATCAGGCAGTGACGGGCTGTCTCATAAGCGGCGTCGCTGCCCGTCGCGCCGCCGGAGATGTAGTCCGCGATCTTTTGGAGGACCTCGTCCGGCTTCTGACGCGGGCTCATCCCCGGACCTCGAGGGGCAGCCATTTCCTGGGTTGCGGGCCGGTATATTCCGCTCTGGGCCGTATCAGCTTGTTGTCGGCGCGCTGTTCGAAGACGTGCGCGGCCCAGCCCGCGGTCCGGGACAGGACGAATATCGGAGTGAAGAGGGAAGACGGTATGCCCATGAAGTGATAGACGCAGGCGCTGTAGAAATCCAGGTTGGGGAAGAGTTTCTTTTCCCGCCACATCACTTCCTCGATGCGTTCCGAGACGGCATAAAGCAGAGTGTCGCCGGCTTCCCGGCTCAAGCGCCGGGCGTGCTTTTTGATGATGACCGAACGCGGATCGGAGGTCGTGTAAACGCGGTGTCCGAACCCCATTATTTTTTCCTTCCGCTTGAGCGCGTCCAAAATACCCGGTTCGACGTCCTCGAGCCGGTCGAATCTCCGGATCAACTCCAGGGTGGCTTCGTTGGCGCCTCCGTGCAGAGGGCCCCGCAGAGCCCCGATGGCACCGGTGACCGCGGAATAGATGTCCGACAGCGTCGAGGCGATCGTGCGGGCCGTGAACGTGGAAGCGTTGAATTCGTGTTCCGCGTAGAGGATGAGGGAGGCCTCCATGGCGCGCAGGCGCGGATCATCCGGCGCGTGCCCCGTCAACAAGCGCAGGAAATAGCCCGCGGTGGAATCCGGCCCGCTCACCGTTTCGATCCGTTTCCCGGACCGGCTGAAATGGTGCCAATAGAGCAGCATGGGGGGAAGGCAGGCCAGGAGACGGACCGCGGCCTCCTTCTGCCTTGAAAAATCGCCTTCCGGCTCCAGACAGCCCAGTGCGGAGCACCCGGTCCGTAAGACATCCATGGGATGGGCTGAGGGGGGGATCTGTTCCAGGGTGAGCTTCAGGCTTTGCGGCAGATGCCGCCTGTCCTTCAGGTCGGATTTGAATCGTTCCAGTTCTTGCCTGGAAGGCAGTCCGTCATTTAGAAGAAGGTATGCCGCTTCTTCAAAGCATGCGTGTTCGGCCAGGTCCTCGATCGCGTACCCGCGGTAGGTGAGGCCTTGCCCTGTTCCGACCGTGCAGATGCCCGTGTTGCCCGCGACCACCCCGGCCAGCCCGCCGTATTTGGCTCCGCCGCTCATGGGCATCGCTTCCGGCTCACGTTTTTTTCTTGAAAATCACGACATCATGAGGGATGAAATCGCTCAAGCCGGGCCATTTCATTTTATTCGCCAGACTCAACTCCAAAGAACTTTCCCCGCGAGTGAACTTTTTTTCAAGAACATACTGTTTGTTGCGGCCATTAAAAAGGTCATTCCAGAATTCGAGCCGCTCCGGACCCCCGAAGAAATGATAGATCTCATTCTCTTTCTTACCCAGGTACTTGCCATATTCATTGGATGAGGTCAAAATGTAATCTGCGGGAGTTTTAACAAGTTCATAACCGCCGAGGATCCTGGAGAATTCCTGATAGGCCGTGACTTTTTCCGCCGGCTTCACATTCTGAGACAGCCATTGTGACGCCGCAAAACGAGGGTCGGCGGTGAAAGACGATTCAATGGCCCGCACACAGCTCAGTTGGTAAGCGATCACGGACGCTGCCACAAGGATCGGGGGCCAAGGGGATCCCGGCCTGCCCAACCAGTTGAGCGTTCTCACTGCCCCGTGACCCGCGATCAGGCAAAGGAACGGGAGCGCGGGCAAAAGCTGGCGAGTCCCGCGAAAGTCCATCCACGCGATCAAAAGGAATTGAACGGCCGCCGGAATCGCGAAATAGAGCCAGGGGTTGTCCGCAAGACGCGTCCAATCTCCAGGTCTGAAATATTCGCGGATTCGAGGGGCGGACCCGGCGGCCCCGAGGACAAGGAAAAGAATGCCGCCAAACCCGAGAGAGACGATCAAAGCTTCCGGAATGAACAGAAAGCCGTCGAAAACCGTTGTGTTCAACACAGGGACGCTGATATTGTCATTCTTCAGGTGTTTCAAGAATGCGATGAAATCCCAAGGGGAGTAGTTAAAAATACTCCAGATTTGAAACCCGGCAGCCACAAACAACGTTGCCTGGAACAAGCGCAGCCAACGCCGTTCGTCAAGCAGACATACCAACGCGAGCAGGGGGAGCAGGCTCAACTGAAATTTGACCGCCAGCGCCGCTCCAACAACGACACAGAGCAGAGTAAAAATCCATTCAGACCTTTGCCGGCGGTAATAAATGCCCAGGACACACGACAGGAGAACATAAAAGGCGGCGCAGGCGTCTGAAGTGCCGAAGTGAGAATTAATGGAATGAAGGCCGGAAAAGGCGAGGAAAAAAGCGGACCACAGGCCCAGTTGAAAGTCCTGAAAAAGCCAATATCCGACAAGTCCGGTCAGAATGATGGTGGCAATCCCATAGATGAGGCTGATCAGCCGGAATGCGGTGACCGGAGAGATCGATGCTCCGGAACATTTCTCCTGCAGCTTCTGCAGGACGAACGCGTGCGCGCCCCAGCCTTTTACATAACCATTCGGAGAATGCCGTCTGAAATCCGAGATTTGATACAGGAACGTATTTTCGTCGATATGGAATGTGTATCCGCGCGGCGTCGTCAAGCCTAATCCGCGCTCCCACCAGACTCCCGGCAAGCGAAAAAAAGTCGACAGCGCTATGATGAGGAACAGGGCGGAAATGAATATCCGGAGCGGCGCGCGGGAAACGGGGTTTTCGGATGGATCGGATGTTTGACTCAACTGGACTCCTTGGAAGGCCGGTCACCGGAATTCCGCCTCGAATGAAACAGGGTTGAAATCAGAATGCTCCCGCAACGGACCCCATAGGACAGGACATTAGCCGCGATCCTGGAAGTCCCGTACTCCCGCTCTCCGCGGACGGGCAAGGATATTTCTCCCATTCTCAAGCGTCCCTTGGATAATATGATTAAAGTCTCTTGAGCATTGTCGAACTCGCTCCGGGGATTCAAACGCAAGGCTGCGTCCCGGGTATATGCCCTGAATCCGCAGGAAACATCGGTGAAGTGTCGATGCGTGATCATATTCACGAACCAAGTGACCTGGCGGTTCCCGATCCGTTTGATCAAGGGGATGCTTTTGTAGTTTTCGGGGTCAAGAAAACGCGAACAGCTCACGAAGTCAAGCTGATGATCCAGGAGGTGTCCTACGAGCGACCGGATGTCGGCAGGGTTGAACTGCAGATCCGCATCGATGGTGGCGATGACATCGGCGCCGAGACGAAGCGCGTTGGAAATCCCTGTTTGGAATGACGCTCCCGACCCTAGATTCTTGTGATGAGACACGACCCTTGCCCCGGCCTCGCGCGCCAAAGCCGCGGTCCTGTCCTTAGAGCCGTCGTCAATGACCATGACTTCGACTTGATCGATGCCCGCAATGTCCCGGGGGACGCCCTGCACGACATCGGAGATTGTTTTTTCCTCATTTAAGGCGGGGACGAGCACGATCAATTTCATGTCATTTTCACTATAAGACAGCGTGAATTCATACTACAAAATTTATGGGATATTTGAGGGGACCGGAGGGGATCTTAAGAATAGAAGATGCCGCGGCTCAACATACCGCAGAGGACGGCGGTGGAGTTGCCCAGGATGAGGTTGGTCCATGTGGCGGGGTTGGTCTTTCGGACCTTGCCCACCACGAGATAAAGCAGCCAGGCGGCCACCAGGTAGACCCACCAGGTGCCGGGCAGAAGGAAGACCGCCGCCACGGCCACTCGCTCCGCCATGCCGATGTACTTTTCCTTGTCGTTGGGGAATTCCTTGCCGGAAAAATCCTTCTCTAAAAAATAGATGGACACGGTCGTGAAATGCGTGACCAGCACGAAAAGGATGACCCCGAACACCCAGGGTTCGGGGCGGACCACCGTTACAAGGCGCTCCCACAAGCCCAGCCCCTGGGCCTCTCCCAAAGGCACCGTGCCCATGATGGCCGGATAGGAGACCGTGCCGAACTTTCCCACGGAGCCGTCAATGGAGGGGGACATGGAGAAAAGGACCACATAGTGCACGACCTGATCCCAGATGTAGAAGAAAGTGTTGTCCCGCGTCTCTTTTTTAAGGACGGACAAGACCCGCCATTGGTCTTCGGCGAAATGAGTGATGAATATGATGGCCACGCAGGCCCAGCCCGTGAGCGCCAGGGGACCCAGCCGCACCCAGACCTGTCCCATGTAGTTCCAGAGGATCAAGCTGTAGATGACGGGGTGGATGCCGCAATGCACCAGCATGCCCGTCAGGTTCTTGCGTTTCCAGGCGGCGATGCGGTTGGTCTGGAGCGTGAAATCCCCGATCAGGTGGCCCATCACCAAACGCCAGAATATTTCCATGGTTATTTCGTCGTCATCACGAACACCCCGTCCCAGTTCTTGGGAGGCGGCTTTTCGATGTAATCGCTGCAGCGTCCCGCGTAGGTCTCGGAGGGGCCGTCCTTGGGGAGGATCTTCCCCGACTCCTCGAATTTGGAGAGGGCCTTCTTGAACTGCCGGGCGCGGTAGAGTTCCAGGCCTTCCGTGTAGATATCGAACGCTTTCTTCTGGGCGTCGGTCAGCTCGCCTTTGCGGCAGACCAGTTCAAGCACCTTGATGGGGACGTTCTTGCCCTTCACCCTCAAGAGGTCAAGTTCCCGCACTTCGACGTCCGCTTTGGCCGCCTCGTAGGTGGTCTCCGACACCATCAGGCCCGTGCCGTACTGCTTGTTGGCGCCTTCCAGGCGGGAAGCCAGGTTGACCGCGTCGCCCATGACGGTGTAATTGAATTTCTGCGATGAGCCCATGTTGCCCACGTTCATGGGGCCGGTGTTCAAGCCGCAGCGCGCGAAGATCTGCTGGAGCCCCTTTTTCGAGAGTTCGACGTTCAAATCCTTCAGGCGGTCGCGGTTCTCCAGAACGGCCAGGCAGGCCTG
>MGUS01000069.1:14551-18476 GCA_001800085.1 Elusimicrobia bacterium RIFCSPLOWO2_01_FULL_60_11
GTACTTGTCCACCGTGCCGTCGAACTTCATGATGGTGTCCGTCATCGCCGTCAAATAGATGTTCAGGAGGTGCACGAGCTCCTGAGGGGAGAGCTTCTCCGAGATGCTGGTGAAGCCCGCCACGTCGGAGAACATCACGGTCATCTCCCTCTGCTCGCCGCCCAGCTTCAACGCCTCCGGGTTCTTGGCGATGGCGTCCACCACGTGGGGGTTGACGTAGACGCCGAAGGCCTTTTTGATGCCGGCCTTTTCCTTCTGCTCCACGAGGAAGCGGTAGAAGAAGACCGTGATGTAGCTGCCCAAGAGCGACACCGTGGGCGCCACAAGTTCCAGATAATACAATTTCTTCGTCATCAAAAGATAGCCCGCGGCCCAGAAGGCGCCCGTGAACACCAGCGCCACCACGGCTCCCAAGGACGCGGGGACCCTGGGGATGAGGACCCCGATGCCCAGCGCGAAGATGAATATCAGGATGATCGTGACCAGCGGGTTGACCGGGATGAGGAAATCATCGGCCCAGAGGTTGTCGATGATGTTGGCGTGGAAATAGACCCCGGGGAACTGCGACTGGAACGGGATGTTGTAATGGTCGTAAGTGGCCAGGGCCGTGGCCCCGATGAGGACGATCTTGTCCTTGATCCAGTCCTCCAGGACCAGGCCGTTGATGATGTCGGCGCAGGAATAGGTGGGGAAGAGGAATTTCTCGGAGTTGTCGGCGGAAATGACTTTCATGGGACCGCGGTAATTGACGAGGACTTCTTTGCCGGGATAGCCCCAGCCCCCCGGGTTGGCATCCATAAGGGGCAGCCCGGCCAGGAGCTCCTCCACGGCTTTGCCCGTGGCCAGGGAAACGGCCTGCAGGTTCAAGGCGTTGAAGGTCTCATCGTCATAGGTGTATTGGAGCACCGCGCGACGCAGATTCCCGTCCGCGTCCGGGAAGGAGTTCACGAACCCCAGGGAGACGGAGGCCTCCGCCAGGGCCGCCACGGGCTCGCCCTTGTAAACATCGCCCTTCACTTCCCTCACCGCTTTGCCGTCCTTGTCCGACTTGATGGTCTCCTGGGTGCTGTAATCGAAGCTGAAAGCCGTCACCGTGCGCTTGCTCCGCTTGATGGAGCGGGCGAAAGCGCGGTCATCGGCGGGGTACTGGTTGTCCGGCTCGTAGAAGATGACGTCGTAGACGATGGCCTTGGCTCCCAGCTCGAAGAGCCGGTCCACCAGCTGGGCCTGGACGCGCCGGCGCCAGGGCCATTTGCCGATCTCGCTCAAAGACAGCTCGTCCATGGCGGCAACGACCACGGGTGAGCGGGGCTGCTCTTCACCCCGCAGGGTGAACCTCCAGTCCAGGGATTTGTTCTCGAACCCGTCGAGGACCCCCAGCCGGTCCAGGCCGAAGACGGCCAGGGAGAAGAGGAGTGAGATGAGCAGGCTTATTTTGCGCAGTTTGTTCTTCATTTAGGCCCTCGTCTTCAGATTGAAGAATTCCCGGATCTTGCGGGAGATGGCTCCCGCGCCTTCGCGCGCGTCCGGCAGGGCGGCATCCTTGCGGGACGAATGCTTGAGCAGGACGGCCTGGCGGGAACTGACCGCCTCGGCCAGTTTTTCCGAAAGCTGGGGATGTTTTTCCAGGATCTCCTTGAAATCGCTTTTTTCCAGGCGGAGCAGCTCGGAATCGGAGAGGGCCCGGATGGTCGCGCTCCGGGGCTCCCCGGTGAGCAGGGAAAGCTCCCCGAAGAACTGCCCGGAATGGAGTTCCCCGATGACGTCCTGGGAGCCGTCGGGGTTGGATTTGAGCACTTCCAGTCGCCCTTTGTGGACGATGAAAAATGAGCTGCCGGGGTTGTTCTCCCGCACGACGAGCTCCCCTTTGAGATAGACATGGCGCAGGAGACGCTCCAGCACCATCTGTTTCTCGCCCAATGAAAGCATGCGGAAGAGCTCGATGCCGGAAAGCAGGCTTTCGGCCTCCGGCGGTTTCGTTTTGGGCGCGTCCTGGACCAGGTGGACCGTGCGGATGGGAAAGGGGATCTCGACGCCTTCCCTCTTGAACGCGTACCAGATGCGCGTGGCCACCTCGGATGTGATCTCCCGATGCCTGGCAAAATCGGACACCCAAAAATTGATGGAATAGTTGATGGACGAATCAGCGTAGGCCTTGAGCAGCGCCTCGGGCGAAGGGGAACTTAATATCCCGTCCACGTTCTGCACGCAGCCGAGAAGGACTCCCTTCACTTTCTGGGGCGGCGCGTCATAGGCGGCGCCCACCTCCATGCGGCAGCGCTGGCGCGGGTCGCCGTAGCTGTAGTTATAGAAGATGCCGCTGTTGAGCTGGCTGTTGGGGATGAAAAGGTGGGTGTTCTCCCAGGTGCGCAGAACGGTGCGGGCCCAGTTGATGTCCGTCACCTGGCCCTCGCGGTCTCCCAGGTTGATCCAGTCCCCGATGTGGACGATGTGGGTGAGCGCGAGCCCCGAGAAGAACGCGCCGAAGGCGTCTTTCAGGGCGATGCCGATGCCGAGCGATATGGCCCCGGTGGGGGCATAGACCGCCCAGGGGTTCATGTGGAATATCCTCTGCATCCCCACCACCACGGCGATGGCGAAGATGAACATCACGATGGCCCGGCGGAGCGGCGGGGCCACATAGAGCTTCAGGACCATCACCAGCAGGTATTCGACGATGAACTGTTCCATGATGAAGATCCCGAGGTAGCAGAAGAGGAGGAAAGTGATGAAGGTGGTCCAGGAGAGGGCGCGCGCGCTCAACGCCGATTGCAGGGATGTGTATTGCGCCGCCAGGATGAGGAGGGTGAGCAGCGTGGCCGTGACCCAGAGGAAATCGAACCGGTGGGGCAGGGGGAAGGAGCGCTTATAGGCGAGAAAACGGATGGCGAAATAGATGCCCGCGGAAAGGGACAGGGTGACGGCGAACCCGGTGATGAATTCCATGGTCAATTATCCAGAACTCTAACAGACCTGCGTCGAAAAATCAATAGTGCCTCAACGGCGCGAGATCTGGATGACGGACTTGGCCGCGGCCACCCGCGCGCGGTCGTCCGAATCCTTGAACCCCTGCCGGAGATAGAAGAGGTCGTCCTTGTCGCCCACGGTCCCCAGGGCGGAGGCGGCGCTGGCGCGCACGTCCGCGTCGTCCCCGGCCAGGAGGGTGCGCAAGTGGAAGATGGCCTGCTTGTCTCCCAGGTCCACCATGGCCTTGACCGCGGCGAAGCGCACTTCCCAACGCTCATCGTCAAGATATTTCGTAAGCACGTTGGACGCTTCGGCGTCCCCGCTCTTGCCCAGGACCTGCGCCGCAAGGGCTCGGATCTTCCAGTCCTTGTGCTTCAAGGCCTGACGCAGGCAATTCATCGCAGCGTCGCGGCCGTCCAGGGAGAGCAGGGATTCGGCGGAGCGCACGCGGTCGGCCCAGTCCCCTTCGTTCACCGTCTTTTCAAAGAGTTCCTTCACGCTCTTGTCCCCGCACTTGGCCAGGGCCTCGGCCACCCGGACGCGCACGGTGGAACTATCGTCTTCAAGGCGCGCGCGGAGAGGGCCCGCCGAGGAGGGGTCTCCGATGATCCCCAGGCATTCCGCGGCGCTCACCCGCACCTGGGGGGAATCATTCCCCAGGTCCTTGTAAAGCACGTCCAGGTGCGCCTTGTTCCCGAGCTTGGCCAGGGATTTCACGGCCTGGTGGCGCAGAAGATACCGGTCGCTCAAAGCGTAGTCGTTGAGGATGGGGATGGCGTCGGCGTTGCCGATCCTGGCCATGGCGGCCATGGCGCGGACCTTGACCACGTCGAACTCGTCGTTCAGAAGGAAGGCCAGGGGCTTCAAGGCCTTGTCATTGCCCACCTCGCCCAGGGCTTCGGCGGCGCTCCCCCGCACAAAGAATGATTTGTCCGACAGCGCGCCCTTGATGACGCCC
>MGUS01000069.1:18511-23534 GCA_001800085.1 Elusimicrobia bacterium RIFCSPLOWO2_01_FULL_60_11
CTGGTGCGCGGCGATGAGCGCGTCGTAAGCGTCCTGCGCGGCCAGGTATTTGTTCTGGGCTACGAGCGCCTTGATCTTGACCGTGAAGGCCTCGAGGACGGGAGGGTTCTTCTTAAGGAGGGAATCGGCCGCGGCGATGGCTCCGTCGGAATCGCCCTGGGCCAGCTTCCGGAGGGCGCTCTCGAGCTTTTTGGATTCGCTCGATGCTGAAAAGGAAAGGGAGGGGAACAGAAGAAAGGCGGAAAAAAGGGAGAGGAAGAAAAAGGAAAGCCGGACGGGGACTATTTTTTTCTCCGCCTGGAGAGGCCTTCGGAGATGCGCAGGCGCAAAAGCGCCCGCCGCAGAGCGGCCTGGGCCTGCTCCAGGTCCGCCGGGTTGGCGGCGGCCTTCAATTCCTTGCGCGCGCGCTCGGCGGCCAGGCGGGCCCGCTCGGCGTCGATCTCGCCGTGCATCTCGGCGGTCTCGGCGAAGACGCGGACGCGGTCGCGCAGCACTTCGGCGAACCCGCCCGAAACGGCGAAGAGTTCGGTGTTGTCCCCGCGCTGGATGCGCAGCTCCCCGGCCGCGAGCTGGGTCAGGAGCGGGGCGTGGCCGGGCAGCACCCCGATCTCGCCTTCAAGGCCCGGCAGGACGACGAAGTCCGCCTGTTCCGTGAAGGCCAGGCGTTCGGGCGTGACGAGTTCGAGCTCGATCATATTTCAGGATTCTACAATAATTCCGCCGGTTTTCACTGCTTGGCCTTCTCCATGGCTTCCTCGATGGTGCCGGCCATGTAGAAGGCCTGCTCGGGCAGGGCGTCGTGCAAGCCCCCCGCCAGTTCCTTGAACCCCCGGACGGTCTCCTTCAAAGGCACATACTTGCCGGAGATCCCGGTGAAGGTCTCGGCCACGAAGAAGGGCTGGGACAGGAATTTCTGGATCTTGCGGGCGCGGGAGACGGTGAGCTTGTCCTCTTCGGAAAGTTCGTCGATGCCGAGGATGGCGATGATGTCCTGGAGGTCGCGGTATCTCTGAAGGATCTTCTGCACCGCGCGCGCCACCTGGTAATGCTCCTCGCCCAAAATCTTGGGGTCCAATATCCTCGAAGTGGAATCCAGGGGATCCACGGCGGGGTAGATGCCGAGTTCCGCGATCTGGCGGGAAAGCACGGTGGTGGCGTCCAAGTGGGCGAAAGCCGTGGCGGGGGCCGGGTCGGTCAAGTCGTCGGCCGGCACATAGATGGCCTGCACGCTCGTGATGGAGCCCTTCTTGGTGGAAGTGATGCGTTCCTGCAGTTCGCCCATCTCCGTGGCGAGCGTGGGCTGGTAACCCACGGCCGAAGGCATGCGGCCCAGGAGCGCGGAGACTTCGGAGCCCGCCTGAGTGAAGCGGAATATGTTGTCGATGAAAAGCAGCACGTCCTGGCCCTTGGAATCGCGGAAATATTCCGCTTGCGTGAGCGCGGTCAAGGCCACGCGCAGGCGGGAGCCGGGCGGCTCGTTCATCTGGCCATAGACGAGCACGGCCTTGTCCAGCACGCCCGATTCCTTCATCTCTTCAAGGAGGGCCGTGCCTTCGCGCGTGCGTTCGCCCACGCCGCCGAAAACGGAGACGCCGCCGTGGTGCAGGGCGACGTTGTGGATGAGCTCCATGATGATCACGGTCTTGCCCACTCCGGCGCCGCCGAAAAGTCCCACCTTGCCGCCTTTCATGTAGGGGGCCAGGAGATCGATGACCTTGATGCCCGTCTCAAAGATCTGCGGGGTGGTCTCCAGGTCCACAAAGGGCGGCGGCGGACGGTGGATGGAGAGCATCTGCTCGCCCTTGATGTCGCCTTTGTAGTCCTTCTGCTCTCCGAGGACGTCCATGAGCCGCCCCAGGCAGTTGGGGCCCACGGGCACCGTGATGGGAGCGCCCGTGTCCTCGGCCATCACCCCACGCTTCAAGCCGTCCGTGGAGGACATGGCCACCGCGCGCACCGTGTTGTCGCCCAGATGCTGGGCCACTTCGGCCGTGAGCGTCCCGCCGCCGTTCTCGCCGTCCTCCCGGCGGATCCTGATGGCGTTCAAAATTTGAGGAAGATTGCCGGATGGGAATTCCACGTCCACCACCGGCCCGATGACTTGCACGACTTTTCCTAGATTCATGTTGTCTCCTTTTATTTCAAAGCCTCAGCGCCGCCCACGAGTTCCGCGATCTCGCGGGTGATGATGGCCTGGCGGGAGCGGTTGAGCCGCAAAGTGAGGAGTTCGATCAGTTCCTTGGCGTTCTTGGAGGCGCTGTCCATGGCCGCCATGCGCGCGCCCAGTTCCGCGGCGCAGGATTCCATCAATATCCTGTAGACCTGCGATTTCACGTAGCGCGGCATGAGCGCGGCGAGCAGTTCCTCTCTTTTCGGCTCATAGATGAAATCGCCCTCTATCTCATTGGAGATCTTGGCGGGGCGTTCGATGGGGAGGAGACGCTCGGCCGTGAGCTTCTGCTGCACCACGGACTTGAACTCATTGTAGATGACGGTCACTTCGCTCATGCCTTCGTTCACGTAAGCGTTCATCAGGTCCTCGCCGATGATCTCCGCGTGCTTGTAGGACAAGGTGTTGATGATCTGGACGTATTCACCCTTCAGGTCGAATCCCGAGCGCTTGAAGAAATCCCTGCCTTTGCGCCCCACGATGTAGAAATGGACCTCCTGGCCCGGGTCGTGAGAGATGAATTCAGCGGCCTTCTTGATGAGATTGGTATTGAAGGACCCGCAGAGGCCTTTGTCCGAAGTCACCAGCAGGAGGCCCGCTTTTTTCGAGTCGTTCTTTTTGAACAGAGGATGAGGAAGGAGCGCGGGCGCGTCGGCCGACTCGTCCGTGATCACCCGGCCGGCCAGGTCGGTGAGCATCTCGCGCATCTTGATGGCGAAGGGCCGGGCCTGCAAGATGCGGGCCTGGGCCTGGCGCAGGCGGGGCGCCGAGACCATCTTCATGGCCTTGGTGATCTGCTGGGTCGACTTGACCGTCTTGATCTTCTTGCGCGTCTCGCGGAGGGAGGCCATGACTATTCCAATGCCCCAGTTACAAATTCCTGTATTTTTGCGGCTGTTTCAATCGCCCGTTCAGCGTCTTCTTTTGAAAGCGGGGGAAAATAAGACGGATATTTCAGAGGAGTATAGTAACGATTTAAAATTCGACATTCTTGTGCAAATGAAGCAAAATCTTCGTCTATTTTTTGGCACTCTTTTAACAAAACTAAGATGTCGTGAATTTTTTTTGGTTTCCTTCCTTTTGCAATGATAAATCCTTTCAAGAATTTTTCTACCGCGTCATGGCACAAAAGGCACATTTGAGAATAAAATTCGTCGAAATCTTTAAAGCTTGCTTTTGCAAAATTCAGATCGCTTTCCGCTTTAGAAAACCACTCGGCAGCGATGCGCTCGTGACTATTTCGCATAGATCACTTTACCGCTGTTCATAATGTCCTCAATAAAAAAGTCTCCCATCGAAAGCCTTTTTTTGATCTCAGCAGGAGTATATACCAAAACATCCACTGGAACTGTATGCTCTATGTAACGATCGACATCTAACAATCTCTTCCATGCGTTTTTCTTCGTATCCTTGATCACAAGAAAATCCACATCGCTGTCTGGAGTCATTTTTCCAGAAGCGGCTGAACCATAAAGAATTAATTTCTCAGGGTGATATCCTTTGATGATTGCTTGGGCGATTCTAGAAATCTCTTGGTGGATTTTTTTCATTTTTCCTTGCAATGATTGTTGGCTGCCGCTTCGGCAGCTGCTTGCGCATCCTGCATCGTATCGTATTTGCCGATATCATAGTCTATATCAGCAGTAGCGCCGGTATCTACTATGGGGTGAACATTATATCCATAAAGACCGTTTGGAAATTTTTTAATGATAATTGCGAAGCTTCTATTGCCTACTTTATATATTTTGTTTTTAGCTTGTTCAATCATTTTCACAACCTCCTAATTCGTCTTCAAAATCGTCACATAATCCCGGATGCCCGCTTCCGGGCTGAACTGACAGCGGAATTTGAGCACCTTCTGCGAATAATCCATGTCCGCCTGCGTCTGGTCCTGATAAAAATCATAAGGGTTGTCGAAAAAATCCGTGGGCTTGGAGGCGCGCAGAGCGCTGTTCAAGACCTCGATGACCTGGTTGAAGGAAGTGGGGATGCCGGTGCCCACGTTGAACGCGTAAGCTCCGCGCTCGGGGAATTCCAGCGCCTTCAGATTCGCCAGGACGACGTCTTTGACATAGATGAAATCGCGGAACTGTTCGCCCCACTTGAACACGCGCGGGGCCTTGCCGGAAGAGATCTGCTTGTAAAGCTGGTAGATCATGCTGGCCGCGTGCATCTTGTGGGTCTCCTGGGGCCCGTAGACGTTGAAATAGCGCAGGCCCACGAGGGACATCTCCGGGGACATGGCGGCGAATCTTTTCGCGGCCTTCTCCATCTCCACCTTGCTCTCGCCGTAGATGTTGGCCGGCGCGGGGACGTCCTTCTCGCTCATGGGCACCTTGCCCTTGCCGTAGGTGGCCGCGGAGGAGGCGTAGACCACCTTGCGGCATTCCGTGGACTTGGCGTATTCCAATATCTTCACGAAGGCCAGGACATTGGTGGAATGCATCAATGAATCATCGGTCACCGTGGTGTCGGTGACGGCGGCCTGGTGGAATATGGCGTCAAACCTGCCGAGCGAGGGATAGTCAAAAGCGCGGATGTCGCCCTTGATGAACTTTCCCTTGAAATCGCGGAGGTTGTCCTGCGACCCCGGCGTGGAATTGCAGAGCCCCGTGACCTCGTTCTTCTGGGAGAGATGGACGGCCAGGTTGGAGCCGATGAACCCGGACGCGCCGGTGACGAGGTACCTGGCCATCAGGCGGCGAATCCTTTCTTGAACTCTTCGATGGCCTGGGACAGGCGGCCCTTCAAGGCGTCGTCGATGGTCTTCTTGTCCTTGATGTCCGAGAGGATGTCCTTGCGCTTCTCATCCAGGAACGCCAGGAATTCTTTTTCAAACCTGGCGATGGCGGG
>MGUS01000069.1:23589-23790 GCA_001800085.1 Elusimicrobia bacterium RIFCSPLOWO2_01_FULL_60_11
TTCTCGGCGGGAAGGGGACGGTACTGGTCCTGCTTCAAGGCCTCCACCATGCGTTCCCCGCGCGAGAGCTGCTGTTTGGAGGATTTGTCCAGGTCGCTGCCGAACTGGGCGAAAGCCGCGAGCTCGTTGTACTGGGCGAGGTCCAGGCGGAGGCGTCCGGCCACCTGGCGCATGGCCTTGATCTGGGCGCTGCCGCCCACG
>MGUS01000069.1:23813-27868 GCA_001800085.1 Elusimicrobia bacterium RIFCSPLOWO2_01_FULL_60_11
CACCGCCGGGCGCACGCCGGAAAAGAAAAGTCCTGATTCCAGGTAGATCTGCCCGTCCGTGATGGAGATGACGTTGGTGGGGATGTAGGCGGACACGTCGCCGGCCTGCGTCTCGATGATGGGCAGCGCCGTCAAGGAGCCGCCGCCGTTCTTGTCCGAGAGCTTGCAGGCGCGCTCGAGCAATCGGGAATGGAGATAGAACACGTCGCCCGGGTAGGCCTCTCTGCCGGGAGGGCGGCGGAGCAAAAGCGAGATCTGGCGGTAGGACTGCGCGTGCTTGGAAAGGTCGTCATAGACGCAGAGCGCGTGGCGGCCTTTCATCAGGAACTCCTCGCCCATCGCGCAGCCCGCGTAGGGCGCGATGAACTGGAGCGGGGCCGGGTCGGACGCCGTGGCGGTGACGACGATGGTGTATTCCATGGCGCCGTAGTCCTCCAGCTTCTGTACCACCTGGGCCACGGTGGACTGCTTCTGGCCGATGGCCACATAGATGCAGACCACGTCCTGGCCTTTCTGGTTGATGATGGTGTCGATGGCGATGGCCGTCTTGCCCGTCTGGCGGTCGCCGATGATGAGCTCGCGCTGGCCGCGGCCGATGGGGATCATGGAATCGATGGCTTTGAGTCCCGTCTGGAGCGGCTCGTGCACGGACTTGCGCTCGATGACGCCGGGCGCGACCACTTCCACCGCTCGCGTGCCCGAGCTCTTGATGGGCCCCTTGCCGTCGATGGGCTGGCCGAGCGGGTTGACCACGCGGCCGATCATGGCGTCGCCCACGGGCACGCTCATGATGCGCCCCGAGCGCTTCACTTCGTCACCCTCCCGTATGAGGTGACCTTCGCCCAGGATGACGCAGCCCACGTTCTCTTTTTCCAGGTTCAAAGCCATGCCCGTCACGCCGCGGGGGAATTCCAGGAGCTCTCCCGCCACCGCGTTCTCCAGCCCCCAGACGCGGGCGATGCCGTCGCCCACCTGGAGCACGTAGCCCACTTCCTTGAGCTCGGTCTTGGAGTCGAATCCCTGGATCTGCTTCTTCAAAACGCTCGTGATTTCTTCGGGTTGGATGGCCATTGGGACTCCTTGTGATTAATCGTTAGAGGTCAGGATCGATCTTAAATTCTTGAGGCGGTTGCGCAAGCTCCCGTCGATGACGGTGTCGCCCGCCTGGATGACGACCCCGGCCAACAGCGAAGGGTCGACCGAGGCCTCGATGAAGACGTCTTTTTTGAAAAGCGCCGAAAGCCTTTTCTCCATCTCCTTCCTGGCGGCCGCGTCAAGTGCTGCCGCGGACTTGACGAGCGCGCGCACCCGCCCGCGGGACTCTTCCACCGTCTCGTGGAACCGGGAAAGGATGAGGGGGATGAGGCCGGTCCGCTTTTTGGCCGCGAGCAGGTCCAGGAGATTCAAAAGCAGGGGCTCGGTGACCTTCAAGCCCTTCCGTATGAAATGCTTCTTCTCCGAAAGGGGGACGATGGGGCTCTCCAGGTCGGACTTCCCCTTGGCGTCGCTTCCGAGCTTGCGGGCGATGTCCTCCAGGCCCAGCATCACGGCCTGCAGGTCGATGCCTTTTCTTTCCGCCGCGGCCAGGAAAAGGGCCCGGGCATAGCGCTCGGCGACCGCGGTCTCTTTCATTTCAGGTTCTTGAGGAAGTCCTGGAGCGCGTCCTCCTGGACCTTCTTGTCGATGGTCTTGCGCACGATCTTCTCGGCGATCTCCATGGAGAGCCCGCCCAGCTCGCTGCGCAGTTCGCGGGCTATCTTTTCCTTCTCGGCCTGGAGCTCCTGGCGTGTCTTCTCCTGGATCTTCCGGGCCTGGGCCTCGGCGTCTTTTAGGATGGACTCCCGGTTCTCCTGGCCCTTCTTTTCGGCCTCGGCCAGAAGCGCGCGGGCGCGCGCCTCCACTTCGGAGAGCTGGCGCTCATAGTCGGCCTTGAACCTCTCCATTTCGGCGCGGTTCTTTTCGGCCGCCTCGATCTCGAACCGGATCTTTTCTTCCCGGTCCTCGAGCGTCTTCAAGAGCGGCCCCCAGGCCACTTTTTTCAGGATCACCACCATGATGAGGAAGGTGATGACGGTCCAGATCATAAGCCCGAGATCGGGCTTAAGAAGGGTCTCCATTTACGGTCTAGCGGGCGGCTGACGCCGCGGGCGCCGCGGCTTCGTGGGACGCTTCGCCCTTGGGCAAGCCCAGGTTGAGCGCGACGAGCAGGCAGATGACCAGGGCGAAGAACCCGAGTCCTTCGATGAGGGCGGCCGGGATGATCATGGACGTCCTCAAAGCTCCCGCGGCTTCGGGCTGACGCGCGGTCCCTTCAAGAGCCGCGGACGCCAAACGAGCGATGCCGAAAGCCGCGCCTATCAGGCAGAGCCCGGCTCCCAGTCCCGCTCCCAAGTAACCTAATCCTAAGTATGTCATTGTGTTCCTCCTTTAATGTTCCGGATGCACGGCCCCGCCCACAAAGAGCGCCGTGAGAAAAGTGAATATGAACGCCTGGAGCGGCACCACGATCACCAGTTCCAGGAAATAGATGAAAAGGGACATCGCGACGGAAAGGGGCGCGGTGGAGAGCCCCACCCAGGGGTTTATGGCGCCGAAGATGAAGATGAGGCCGAGGAAGGCCAGGATGACGATGTGGCCCGCGATCATGTTCATGAAAAGACGGATGGAGAGCGCGAAGGTCTTTGTGACGAAACCCAGGAGCTCGATGGGGAACATGATGGGGATGAGCCAGCCCGGCAGGCCGGACGGGACGATGCTTTTGACATAGCGCGTGAAACCCTGCTCGCGGATGCCCGAGATCTGGATGAAGCCGAAGGTGCAGAGCGAGAGCGCCGCCGTCACCGCGATGTTGCCCGTGGCCGTGGCGGAGCCGGGGACCATGCCCACCAGGTTCAGGGCAAGGATGAAGAAGAAAAGCGTGAGGAAATAATGGAGGTATTTCTTGCCGTGGGGACCGAGGGCTTTCATCACGACCTCATCCCGGAGATAGAGGGCGATGGCTTCCATGAGAAGGTTCAATTTGCCGCCTTTTGAAGAGCGCATGATGGCGGCGAGCAGGAGGAGGACCGCGCAGCCCGCCCACATGGCCAGAAGGTGCTTGGTCAAGGGCAGGTCGATGCCCCCGAACGACAAGAGCCCGGATATCCTGTGGTCCAGGATGTGGTGCTCCAGGACTTCCTTAAAATCCATGCGGGACCTTTGCCGCCGCCGGCTTGGGCAGGAGCTTCAGTTCGACGATGTTGAAGATGAAAGTCCCCATGGCCAGAGAGACCAGGAACGGCGCGGAATGGGGGGAAGGGTGCCGCGAGAGGTAGAGGAACACCGCGAGAAGCGTGGCTAGTTTCCAGAGCATGCCTCCGAAAAAGACCCCGTAAAAGACCTTTGTGGAGCGGAAGAACGCCCAGCGCAGGGCGGCGCAGGCCAGGATGCCGTTGGCCGCGGAGATCGAAGCCCCTAAGATCACGCCTTCATTCATCATTTTTTTTATTTATCTGCCTCATGAAACCGTAGAACCCCGCCAAAAATCCGAGAGCCGAACCGCCCAAAGTGCAGAAGGGCAGGGTCTGGAACTTGCGGTCCAGGAAATAGCCCAGGAAGACCCCCGCCAGGAGCGTGACGGCCAGCTGCAGGCCGACGCCTATATACTTGGCGTAATTTTGCAAGGCAGGGATTTTACAAAATGCTTAAATCGATTTCAATTTAGCAGGTGGTTATGGTCTTGCGGAACGGGCCGCCGTGCCTGCGGTGCTGGCGGAGCATGCAGTCGTTCATGACGACTTTCAAACCGGCTTTCTCAGCCAATTCCTTGGCAGCTTCGTGCTCCACGCCGTCCTGCATCCAGACGGCCTTGGCTCCGATCTTGATCGCTTCTTTAACGATGGGCAGGACCTCTTCAGACCTGCGGAAAATGTCGACGACATCCACCCTTTCGGGGATCTCGAGGAGGTTGGGGTGGCATTTCTCGCCTAAAATCATGTCCTGGCCCGGGTTGACGGGGATGATCTTGTAGCCCGCCGCCTGGAGATACTGCGCCACGCCGTGGCTGGGCCGCTCGG
>MGUS01000070.1 GCA_001800085.1 Elusimicrobia bacterium RIFCSPLOWO2_01_FULL_60_11
GAGACCTTCTCATGAAGCTCCTGAAGATGGGGACCCGGGCATCGCTCAACCAGCGCCTGGACGTCGACACCTGCACCCTGCTCGCCGCGGAACTCGGATTCGAAGCCGTCTTCACCCCCATCTACAGCGAAGACGCCATGATGAAGACCGATTCCGAAGAGGATTCCGCCCTTCTGCCCCGGCCCCCCATCGTCACGATCATGGGACATGTGGACCACGGCAAGACGTCCCTGCTCGACGCCATCCGCGAAGCCCGCGTGGCCGAAGGCGAAGCGGGCGGCATCACCCAGCACATCGGCGCCTACAAGGTGGCCATTGAAAAGGGCTCCATCGTTTTCCTCGACACCCCGGGCCATGAGGCCTTCACCGCCATGCGCGCCCGCGGCGCCCAGGTCACCGACATCGTGGTGCTGGTCGTGGCCGCCGACGACGGCGTCATGCCCCAGACCGTGGAAGCCATCGACCACGCCCGGGCCGCCGGCGTGCCCATCATCGTCGCGGTCAACAAGATCGACCTGCCCCAGGCCAAGCCGGAACGCGTCAAGCAGGAGCTTTCCAACTACCAGCTCTCGCCCGAAGAATGGGGCGGCAAGACCATTTTCGTCGAAGTGTCCGCCAAGAAGCGCATGAACATCGACAAGCTCCTGGAGATGATCCTCCTTCAGGCGGAGATCCTGGAGTTGAAGGCCAATCCGGACCGCCCCGCGCAGTGCGTCGTCATCGAAGCCCGCCTGGACCCCAAGAAAGGGCCCGTGGCCACGGTGCTCGTGCAGAAAGGGACGCTCCGGGTGGGCAGCACGTTCGTCTCGGGGCTCACGTCCGGAAAAGTGCGGGCCATGCTCGACGAGCGCGGCCAGAGGGTGAACGAAGCGGGGCCTTCCACCCCCGTGGAAGTGCTGGGATTCTCCGCTCCGCCGCACGTGGGCGAGCGGGTGCTCGCGGTCAATTCGGAAAAAGAAGCCCGCGAGATCTCCGAGCGCAGAAAGGACCTTTCCCGCGAAGCGTCCATGGAAAAGAAGCGCCACATCTCCCTGGAGATGCTTTCCGCCATCGCCACCCAGGGCAAGATCAAGGTCTTAAACATCGTTCTTAAGACCGACGTGCAAGGGTCCTTGCAGGCCCTGAAGGATTCCATCGAGAAGATCGCTCACAACGAGATCCGCTGCCGCGTCATCCATTCCGGCGTGGGCGGGGTGAACGAATCCGACGTGTCCCTGGCCGCGGCCTCGGACGCCGTCATCATCGGCTTCAACGTGCGCCCCGAACCGGCCGCCGAGGAGATCGCCAAGCGCGAAGGCGTGGAGATCAAGACCTACCGCATCATCTACGAGGTCATCCAGGTCATCGAGAAGGCCATGGAAGGCCTGCTCGAACCCGAAGAAAAGGAAGTGGCCCTGGGCCGCGTGGAGATCCGCGAAGTGTTCAAGACGCCCCAAGGCAAGGTGGGCGGCTGCATGGTGGTGAAAGGCAAGGCCTCCCGCACGGCCAAAGTAAGGATTTTAAGGGACTCCAAGATCATCTACGAAGGTTCGGTGGCGTCCCTCCGCCGGTTCAAGGACGACGTCAAGGAAGTGGAGCAGGGCTACGACTGCGGCATCTCTTTCGAAGGGTACCAGGATTTCAACAAAGGCGACGTCGTCGAGGTCTTTGTCCGCGAAAAACAAGCCAGGAAATTGGAGTAAGTGTTCAAACGAAGCGAGCGGGTGCAGGAACTCCTCCGGCACGAGATATCCCGATACATCCAGGAAGTCACGGAACCGCGCCTGGGTTTCGTCACCATCACCGGCGTGGAAGTGAGCGGCGACCTGATGGACGCCAAGATCTTCTTCTCGGTCTACGGCACGGAGGACGAGAAGAAGGAGAGCTCCGACATCCTGCACCGGATGGTCCCCCAGATCCGCCACCACCTGGGGCGCAAGCTCGAGAGCTTGTACAAAGCCCCCCGTCTTGCGTTCGTCTACGACCACACGCCCGAGCGGGCTTTCCGGGTCTCGGAGATCATCAACAAGATATCCAAAGAAAGGGATCGCGGCCAGGAGCCGCCGAAACCATGACCCCGGCAAACCGGGACAAGCTCCTCTCGCAGATCGCGGCCGTCATCCGCAAGAACAAGACATTCTTCCTTTCGGGACACCGCAAACCCGACGGCGACACGGTGGCCTCCGAACTGGCCATGGCTTCGCTCTTGAAGCGACTGGGCAAGAAAGTCGAGGTCTGGAACGCCGAACCCGTGCCCGAATCCCTCCTTTTCCTCCCCGGGGCGCGCGCCATCAAACATTCCCCCAAGGTCGGCAAGTCCTATGATGTCGCCGTCATCTTCGAGTGCGTGGACGCCGACCGCATGGGCAACGTCATCGATCTGAAGACACAGGCCAAGACCGTCATCAACATCGATCACCACATCCACTTCGGGGATTTCGGCCACATCAACATGGTCGACGTCAAAGCGTCCTCCAATTCGGAACAGCTGGTCTACCTCTTTGAGGAACTGAAG
Organism: Elusimicrobia bacterium RIFCSPLOWO2_01_FULL_60_11; assembly: GCA_001800085.1. Taxonomy (GTDB): domain Bacteria; phylum Elusimicrobiota; class Elusimicrobia; order 2-02-FULL-39-32; family 2-02-FULL-39-32; genus 2-01-FULL-60-11. The sequence continues at coordinate 2,495 of MGUS01000070.1, forward strand.
ATGCGCATCACTCCGGATGAAGCCAATGCCCTCTACGCCGGCGTGACGGCGGACACGGGCCGGTTCCAGCACTCCAACACCACGGCCGAGACCTTCAGGATCGCGGCCAAGCTGGTGGAGAGCGGGGCCCGGCCCCACATCATCTCGGAGCGCCTGTTCACGACCCGCAGCCATTCGTCCCTGAAACTCCTGGGCTGGGCGCTCTCCAATTTAAAGACCGCCAAGAACGACAAGGTCGCCTACCTGGCCGTTTCAAGCGGGGATTTCGACCGCCTGGGCTCCAACGAAGAAGAACTCGAAGACATCGTCAACTACGGCCTGCAGATCCCCACGGTCCTGATCTCCATCCTGGCCCGCGAGCCCAAAAGCGGCGCGGACATCAAGGCCAGTCTGCGCGCGCGCCGGGGCGTGGACGTGTGCAAGATCGCCATGTCCTTCGGAGGCGGCGGGCACAAATACGCATCCGGCTGCAAGATCCGCGGAAGCTTGGATGAAGCGATGCGCAAGCTCCTCTCGGCGGCGACTGCCAGGGTATGAGCCGGTGGACGGGTTCCTCAACATCTCCAAACCTCCGGGACTGACCTCTTTCGAGGCCGTCCGCAAAGTCCGCAGGATCATCCGGGAAAAAAAAGTGGGACACTGCGGCACCTTGGACCCCATGGCCACGGGCGTGCTCATCGTCGTCTTCGGCCAGGCCACCAAGAAGGCCGCGCTCCTCTCGGGACAGGACAAGGTCTACCGCGCGGAAATCCGCCTGGGACTGGCCACGGATTCAGGCGACATCACCGGAAAGATCATCAAAGAATCCCCCGTGCCGGAGATCTCCGAGGTCCAAGCTGGATCGGCCCTGAAAAATTTCATGGGGTTCACGGACCAGATCCCCCCCATGGTCTCCGCTTTGAAGCAGGGCGGCCGCCGCCTCTATGCCCTGGCCCGCGAGGGCGTGACGGTGGAGCGTTCCCCGAGGCGGATCGAGATCAAGTCCATCCGGATGATCCGCTTCGAATCCCCCATCCTTGAATTCCGCGTGCATTGTTCCAAAGGCACCTACATCCGCTCACTTGCCGAGGACATCGGCAAGGTCCTCGGCGTCCCCGCCACGTTGGAGTCGCTGGTGAGGGAGAGGTCCGGCGATTTCGGCATCGAAGAGTCCCTGCCCTGGCCCCAGGTGCTGGCATCGAGCCGGGAATCGCTTCTGGCAAGGTCTCATCCGCTCTCATGAAAGGCACCGTCCTCACCCTGGGCACGTTCGACGGGGTGCACCGCGGCCACAGGGAGATCTTCCGCTCGGTCGTGCGGCGGGCGCGGTTGCTGCGCCTGACCCCCGCGGCGCTCACTTTCGCGGTCCCTCCCCGTCTTTTCTTTTTCCCTTCTCCCGAAGCGTCCCTTCTCACCACGGTGCGGGAGAAGAAGGAGCTTTTGAAGGAATGCGGCATCGCGCGTACCCTGGTCCTTGAATTCGACGCCCGGCTCTCGCGCATGAGCGCCGAAGCGTTCTTCAGCAAGTATGTGGCCGGCCTGGCCCGGGCGCGCGAAGTGATCGTGGGCTACAATTTCGGCTTCGGCAGGAACCGCGAAGGCGATGCCCGTTTCCTGGAAGAAGCGGGCCGCAGGGCCGGCATCGGGGTGCGTATCATCCCCCCCGTCGTGGCCGGCGCGGTCCCGGTCTCTTCGGGAAGGATCCGAGACGCTCTCCGGGCGGGCGACCTGGAGAAAGCCAACTCTCTTCTGGGCGGGCTCTACGGGATATCGGGCCGCGTGGTGCGGGGCCTGCATCTCGGGAAAAAACTGGGATTCCCCACGGCCAACCTCGAGGTCGCTCCCGAGAAGATCGTCCCCCCGGGCGTATTCGCCGTGACGGCCGAGGTCCCGGGAAGCCGCAAAATCTGGGGTGGGATGGCCAATTCGGGGACCCGGCCCACCGTGGCAGGGGGGTCTAAGAAGATGATTTTCGAGGCCCACCTCTTTGATTTTTCCGGCGGCCTTTACGGCAAGACCCTCAAGGTCCGGCTCCTCCGCAAACTGCGGGACGAGAAGACCTTCGGCTCCCTGGCGGACCTTTCCCGGCAGCTGGAAAAAGACCGCGCCGGAGCGGAGAAAATCTGCTATAATATCCCCCATGCCATTGACGAAAGAAAAGACAAAATCGCTGATCGATGAATTCAAAGTGAGCGCCAAGGACTCCGGCAGCGCCCCGGTGCAGATCTCCCTCATCACCGAGCGCATCAATGTCCTTTCCGGCCATTTCAAGAAAGCTCCCAAGGACTACGGCTCCCGCCAGGGACTGCTCAAGCTCGTGGGCCGGCGCAAACGGCTTTTGAATTATCTCAAGCAGCAGGACGCGGACGGCTATTCCAAGCTCATCGCGCGTCTCGATCTTAGAAAGTAAAAATCGCAACGGGAAATCCCGCTGCAATGGATGTACAGGCGTCCGCCGCGGCGGATCCCTGTAGATCCTTTGTGATAGGATGGCCCGCCAAGGAGGCCACGCGCCCATGTCAGTCAAAGAACACACCGATAAGACCCACACCACAGAGATCACCTACGGGACCAAGAAATTAACCATCGAGACCGGACGAGTGGCCAAACAGGCCGCCGGCTCCGTGCTCGTGAGCATCGAAGGCACCGTGGTCCTCGTGACCGCCGCCTACAACCAGGAACCCAAGCCGGGCCAGGATTTCTTCCCCCTCACCGTCGACTACCGTGAGCGCACCTACGCCGCCGGCCGCATCCCGGGCGGATTCTTCAAGCGCGAGACCCGGCCGCGCGACAAGGAGACCCTCACTTCCCGTCTGATCGACCGCAGCATCCGCCCTCTTTTCCCCGAAGGTTTCATGAACGCCGTGCAGGTGAACGCCATCGTCATCTCCAGCGACGGGGTGAACGACACGGACATCCCTTCCATGATCGGGGCCTCTTTCGCCCTCATGCTCTCCGACCTTCCCTTCAGCGGGCCCATCTCGGCCGTCCGCGTGGGCCTGATCAACGGCCAGTTCGTGATGAACCCCACCTTCAAAGAGCAGACCGAAAGCACTCTGGACCTGGTGGTGGCCGGCAGCAAGAACGCCATCATGATGGTGGAAAGCGGCTCCAAGGAGATCTCCGAAGAGAAACTGGTGGAGGCGCTCGAATTCGCCCGCGTGGAGATCGTGAAAGTCTGCGCGGAGCAGGAAAAATTCACGGCCTCCCTGGCCAAGGCCAAGATGAAATTCGCCTTAGCCCCCCAGGACGCCGCGCTCGTTTCCGCCGTTGAATCCGCCGCCCGCGAGAAGATCCGCCAGGCCGTGCGCACCAGCGACAAGGCATCGAGGGAAAGCGCGATGTCCGACATGAAGAAGGAGATCGCCAAGTCCATCGAGGCCCAGTTCCCCGAACAGGGGGCGGCCATCGGCGCGGTCATCGAAGGCATCCTTTACGAAGAAGCCCGCGCGCTCATCTTGAAGGACAAGGTCCGCACCGACGGGCGCAAATGGGACCAGATCCGCCCCATCTCCATCGAGGTGGGCGTCCTCCCCCGCACGCACGGCTCCGCCCTGTTCACGCGCGGCCAGACGCAGGCCCTGGCCACCGTCACCCTGGGCAGCCCCGACGACCGGCAGGTCATGGACGTGCTCGAAGGCGAATATAAAGAACGCTTCATGATGCATTACAATTTCCCCGGGTTCGCCACGGGCGAAGCCAAGGGAGAGCGCTCCCCCGGACGCCGCGAGATCGGACACGGGGCCCTCGCACGGCGCTCCATCCTCAACCTTCTGCCGTCCGAAGACGAATTTCCCTACACTCTGCGCGTGGTCTCGGACATCCTGGAATCGAACGGCTCCTCGTCGATGGCCTCGGTCTGCGGCGGTTCGTTAGCCCTTTTCGACGCGGGCGTGCCGATGAAGGCCCCCTGCGCCGGCATCGCCATGGGGCTCATCATGGAAGGCAAGGACTACGCGGTCCTCTCCGACATCATGGGCATGGAAGACCACCTGGGCGACATGGATTTCAAAGTGGCCGGCACCAAGGACGGCATCACCGCCCTGCAGATGGACATCAAGATCGAAGGCATCTCCATCGAGATCATGAAGAAGGCCATCCACCAGGCCCAGGCCGGGCGGCTCCACATCCTCGCTCTCATGCAGAAGGCCATCGACGCGCCCCGCGCTGAGCTATCGACCTACGCGCCCAAGATCGTCACCGTCATGATCCCCAAGGACAAGATCGGAGCGCTCATCGGCCCCGGAGGCAAGAACATCCGCGGCATCAGCGAGCTGACCGGCACCGAGGTCAATGTGGATGACGACGGACGGGTCACCATCACCGGAGTGGGCGCCGAGTCCGTCGACTCCGCCAAGGCGATGGTCGAAGGCTCCGTGGCCGAAGTCGAAGTG
>MGUS01000071.1 GCA_001800085.1 Elusimicrobia bacterium RIFCSPLOWO2_01_FULL_60_11
CCCCTCGCGCCTGGTATGCCACTTCTTCATGGTGAGCCCATTATATTTTTTTGGAAGGGTGCTTGACAGGCCCCTCCGCATTGAAGTATAATAGCACTCATACCGATAGAGTGCCAGCAAGGACTCTGTCCATTTTTATCGGGTTCATTCTGGCACTCCGACGGTATCATTGCCAATTTCAGAGCAAAAATTACAGGAGGTAACGCATGTCCGCAACCACAACCCTTAAGAAGTTGAAGCCCCTCTCCGACCGGGTCCTTGTGAAACCGATGGAGAAGGAACAGGAAAAGAAAGGCGGCATCATCATCCCCGACACCGCCAAGGAAAAGCCCCAGGAAGGCGAAGTCATCGCCGCCGGCCCCGGCAAGCGGGACGAGAACGGCAAGATCATCCCCATGGACGTCAAAGTGGGCGACAAGATCCTTTACGGAAAGTATTCCGGCACCGAGATCAAGATCGAAGACCAGGAATATCTCATCATGCACCAGGAAGACATCCTGGGCGTCATTTAAGCAAGAGTTTTAAGGAGGATTCAAAATGGCAAAACAAGTTATTTACGGAGATGAAGCGAGAAAGCAGGCCAAGGCCGGCGTGGACAAGCTGGCCAACGCCGTCAAGGCGACGCTCGGCCCCAAGGGCCGCTACGTCATATTGGACAAGAAATTCGGGTCGCCTTCCGTCACCAACGACGGCGTCACCATCGCCAAAGAGATAGAGCTGGAAGACCCTTTTGAGAACATGGGCGCCCAGCTGGTGCGCGAGGTCTCCAGCAAGACCAACGACGTCACCGGCGACGGCACCACCACCGCCTGCGTCCTGGCCCAGGCCATCATCGCCGAGGGTTACCGCAACATCACCGCCGGCGCCAACGCCATGCACATCAAGCGCGGCATCGACAAGGCCGTCAAGGCCGTGGTCGACGAACTCATGCGGGTCCGGACCGTCATCAAGATCGATCAAAAAGAGAAGGCGAGAGAAGAGATCTACCAGATCGCCCACATCTCCGCCAATGACCAGACCATCGCGGAAAAGATCACGGACGCCATCCTGAAAGTCGGCAAGGACGGGGTCATCACCGTCGAGGAAGGCAAATCCGCCGAGACCACCCTTGAAGTGGTGGAAGGCATGCAGTTCGACCGCGGGTTCGTCTCTCCCTACTTCGTGACCGACGCGGAGCGCATGGAAGCCATCCTGGAAGACGCTTATGTCATCATCACGGACAAGAAGGTCTCGGCCATGCCGGACCTTCTCCCGGTCCTGCAGAAGATCGCGGAAACCGGCAAGCCGTTCCTGCTGATCGCCGAGGAAGTTGAAGGCGAAGCCCTGGCCACCCTCGTGGTCAACCGGCTCCAGGGACGCCTGCGCTGCTCCGCGGTCAAGGCCCCCGGTTTCGGGGACCGCCGCAAGGAGATGCTCCAGGACATCGCCACCATCACCGGAGGTTCCGTCATCTCCGAAGAACTGGGCTTGAAGCTTGAAAAAGCCACCATCGACATGCTGGGCAAAGCCAAGAGGATCGTGGTGGATAAGGAAAACACCACCATCGTCGGCGGAGACGGCAAGAAAAAGGACATCGAAGGGCGCATCAGCATCCTCCGCAAGCAGATCGAAGAGACCACGTCGGACTATGATAAGGAAAAGCTCCAGGAACGCCTGGCCAAGCTCTCCGGCGGGGTCGCCGTCATCGAAGTGGGCGGAGCCACCGAGACCGAGATGAAGACCAAGAAGTTCAAGGTCGAGGACGCCATGCACGCCACCAAGGCCGGAGTCGAGGAAGGCATCGTGGTGGGCGGCGGAGTCGCTCTGCTCAGAGCTTCGGATGTCTTGAAGAAATTGAAGACCGAAGACGCCGATGAGCAGGTCGGAGTCCGCATCATCCAGAAGGCGTTGGAAGAGCCCATCCGCGTCATCGCGGAGAACGCGGGCATGGACGGTTCCATCGCCATCGACAAGGTGAGGAACTCCACCAACCCCAACTTCGGACTGAACGCCGACACGGGAGAATACATGGACTTGATCAAGGCGGGCGTCATCGACCCCGTCAAGGTGACGCGGACCGCGCTTCAGAACGCGGCTTCCATCGCTGCCCTGCTCCTCACCACGGAAGTGCTCGTGTCCGACATCCCCGAGAAAAGGGAAAAGATGCCGGCCATGCCCTCTCCGGAGTATTGAAAACAGCTTAAAAACCCAGAAAACCCCGCTTCGGAGGCGCCTCCAAGGCCCTTTGGAGCGGGGTTTTTCTTTGCCTCGGGAAATGCTATAATGACCCCTTCGATGATCCGGGCGAACCTGGAAGCCGTGCGGGAACGGATCCAAAGGGCTTGCCGGCGCTCCGGACGAGATGAAAAAGAAATCACTTTGATCGGGGTGACCAAGAAAGTCCCGCGGGAAAGCATTTTGGAAGCCCTGTCCTGCGGCTTGGACTGTTTTGGCGAATCCTACGTGCAGGAAGCCCGGGACAAGATAACAGGGCTCAAAGGCAGGGTCTCCGCCTGGCACATGATCGGGCGCCTGCAGAGCAACAAAGCCAACCGTGCCGTTGAACTCTTTGACGTGGTCCAGTCGGTGGATTCGCTCAAGCTTTTGGGCGCCATCGACCGCAAAGCGGCGGAGTTGAGGAAGATCCAGGACTGTTTCATCGAGATCAAGGTATCCGAAGAGCATTCCAAGGGCGGCCTTGCGGAGACGGGCATCGAAAGCTTTTTGAAGAAGACCGGGGAGTTTAAAAATATCAGGCTCGCGGGGATGATGACGATGGCCCCCTTTTTTGATTCTCCCGAGGGAGCTCGGCCCTATTTCAAGCGGGCCAGAAAGATCTTTGAAAAGTCAGGCCTTTCCGAGCTTTCGATGGGGATGTCGGGGGATTTCGAGGCCGCCATCGAAGAGGGCTCCACGATGGTGAGGGTCGGCCGGGCCATATTCGGGGCCAGGGCATGATCCCACCACCTGACTGCCGACTGAAGGTCGGCCTTGCAGGCCGAAGTCAGGTGGTGGGATGAAGATCGCCTTCCTCGGAGCGGGCAACATGGGCAGCGCCCTCGTCCTGGGCGCCTTGAAGGCCAAGGTGTTGAAGGCCGGCCAGGTCACCGCGTTCGACGTGAGCGCCGATGCCTTGAAGGCCCTTAAGAGAAAGTCCGGCGTCAAGACCGCCGGGGAAAGTTCACAGGCGGCCGTCGGCGCGGATTACATATTTCTCTGCGTCAAACCCCAGCAGATGGCGGGACTCCTCTCAGAGTTGAAGGGCCGGATTTCGAGCAAGCAGTGCCTGGTCTCCATCGCGGCCGGGGTCACGACCGGCAGGATCGAGGCGGCTTTCTCGCCCAGCTCTGTCGCGGTCGTCAGGGTGATGCCCAATACGCCGGCGATGGTCGGAGAAGGGGCTAGCGCCGTGTGCGGCGGACGCCACGCCAAACCGGCCCAGGTCAAGTTCGCGCTCAAGTTCTTCTCATCCGTGGGGAAGGCCGTCGAGCTTCCCGAATCCGCGTTCGACGCGGTCACAGCGGTCTCAGGGTCCGGACCCGCGTACATTTTTTATCTGGCGGAATCCCTGATCGAAGCGGCCCAAGCCGGCGGCCTTTCAAGCGAAGCGGCGCAGGTCCTGGCGCGCCAGACGATCTTGGGAGCCGCAATGATGTTGGGCGGCAAGGAGTCCCCGCAGGACCTGCGGCGCAAGGTGACTTCCCCGGGAGGCACCACCGAAGCCGCGCTCCGGCACCTGGAAGCGGGGAGATGGAAAGAGATTTTCGTTGAAGCCGTTCGCAAAGCCAAGGAACGGTCGGAAGAGCTTGGCAAGCTTTAAACCTCAAACTGGAGGAAAAACATGGTCATCCGAGTGAGAGTGATTCCAAACGCGAAAGAGAACGACGTGGTAGGGCGGGTGGGCAGCACCGTGCGGCTCAAAGTCGCCGCTCCCGCCATCGACGGAAGAGCCAACAACGAACTCTGCAAATTTCTGGCGGACTTCTTCGAGGTCCGTCCGCGGTCCGTCAAGATCGTCCGGGGCGAAAAAGGCCGGGAAAAGACCGTTGAGATCGAAGGCCGGCCCGAAGAAGAGCTCCGCTACGTGATGGAGTCCATTCCGTAAGGCGTGCCCGTCCTTAAAGATTCCGTCCGGGCTTTTCGCTGGGTCCGTACCCGTGGTGTCAGGCACCGCGCCGGCGCGCGGAGCCAGACCCCAAAGCTTCTCATCTTAGACCAGCTCCTCCTGCCGCACAAGGAGAAGTGGATATCCTGCTCCGACCACAAGCAGGTGGCCGAGTGCATCAAGGACATGAACGTCCGGGGCGCGCCGGCCATCGGCTGCGTGGCGGCTTACGGCATGGCCCTGGCTTCCCATGAGAAGAAGTTCTCATCCCCCCAAAACCTCCTGACTTATCTGGAATCCGCCAAGAAGACCCTTGCGGCCACGCGGCCCACGGCGGTCAATCTTTTCTGGGCCCTCGAGCGCATGAAAAGCGTTCTAAGGCCGGGGACGGTGCAATCCATCCAGAAAACCCTGGAGGACGAAGCGGTCAAGATATTCGACGAAGACCTGGCCGCCAACCGCCGCATCGGGGAACTTGGCGCGGAACTTTTTCAGAGGGATTCCGTCATCCTCACGCACTGCAACGCCGGCAGTCTGGCGACTTCCGGCTGGGGAACGTCCCTCGGGGTGATCCGCACCGCGTATGAGCAGGGCAAGGTGAAGAAAGTCCTTGTGGACGAGACAAGGCCTTATCTGCAGGGAGCGCGCCTGACGGCCTGGGAGCTCAAGAAGGACGGCATCCCCTATGAGCTGGTGACGGACAACATGGCGGCGCACCTGATGAAGACGGAAAAGGTGGACGCGGCCATCGTGGGGAGCGACCGCATCTCCGCCCAGGGCGACGTGGCCAACAAGATCGGGACCTACGGCGTGGCGGTCCTCTGCAAATACCACAACATCCCCTTTTACGCCGCGGCCCCCACCAGCACCATCGACTTGAAGATACGCGACGGCAAGGACATCCCCATCGAGGAACGCTCCATCAGGGAAGTGACCCACATCCAAGGCCGAGCCATCGCGCCTGCGGGCACCATCGCCCGCCACCCGGCTTTTGACGTCACTCCCAAAGAACTCGTGACCGCCATCATCACGGAAAAGGGCATAGCGCGCCCCCCGAGCGCAAGCACCATCGCAGCGCTCTTCCAATCTACTCTACGCGTGCCCGTTCCCGCGTAGGGGACGGCATGGATTATTCCAAAACCGTCCACCTTCCCACGACCTCATTTCCCATGCGGGCGGACCTGCCCAAACGGGAGCCGGGGTTCGTCGAGATCTGGGAGAAGCAAGACATCTACGGCAAGATCCAGCGCAAGAACAAGGGCAAGAAGAAATTCATCCTCCACGACGGCCCGCCCTACGCCAACGGCCACATCCACATCGGCCACGCCCTCAATAAGATCCTGAAAGACATCATCGTGAAATACCGCTCGCTCGCGGGGTTCGACTCGCCCTACATCCCCGGCTGGGACTGCCACGGCCTGCCCATCGAGCACGCGCTCATGAAAGAGCTGAAGGCCGACAAGCACACGGTGGACATCCTCGATTTCCGCAAGAAGGCGGCGGCCTTCGCCATGAACTTCGTGGACATCCAAAAGCAGGAGTTCAAGCGCCTGGGAGTTTTCGGCGACTGGGAGAACCCCTACCTCACGCTCACCCCCGGTTACGAGACGGCGATCTTGAAAGCGTTCCGGGAACTTTTCGAGAAGGGGCTGATCTACCGGAGCAAGAAACCGGTGCAGTGGTGCTTCTCCTGCGAGACCGCTCTCGCGGAGGCGGAAGTGGAGTATGAGGAGAAGGAATCGCCCGCAATATTTGTGAAATTTAAGATAGAAACAATGCCCCGAGGGAGTTCGTTGTCTAATGATATTAAGCACATTAAAGGATCATTTTATTTCGTTATATGGACAACAACACCTTGGACATTACCAGCGAATGTGGCTGTCATGCTACATCCGGATTTTGATTATGCTATCGTTCAAATAAAAAAATCAAATGAGAATTGGATAATTTTAAAGAATTTAATCCCGTCCCTCTTGGATGAGAAACTAAAATTGAAAAATGGAGATGATTATGAAATCTTACCGAATGACTTTAAAGGCGGCGCGATTGTAAACTGTACATATACTCGGCCAATTCCATCAACTGGAAAAACTGAGAGCGGGAAAACTATTTTCAGCACAGAAGTGTCCTTAGAAGAAGGCACGGGCATCGTCCACATCGCGCCCGGCCACGGCGCAGTGGACTATGCCGTGGGACATGTCCAGAACAAGCTCCCCGTCCTTTCCCCCGTCGATGACGCGGGGAAATACTCCGATGACATCGGAGTTGACGGGCTCAAGGGCCTTTTTGTTTTAAGTAAAGGCAACCATAAGATTTTAGAGATGCTGGGTGGCAACCTCGTGCACCAGGAGAAGATCCGACATTCTTACCCCCATTGCTGGCGCTGCAAGAACCCCGTCATATTCCGCGCCACATACCAGTGGTTCTTGAATGTGGACCATGAGGGTTTGCGCCAAAAATTGCTGGGAGAG
>MGUS01000072.1:0-5599 GCA_001800085.1 Elusimicrobia bacterium RIFCSPLOWO2_01_FULL_60_11
TGATCTTGGTGATGCCTTTCCTCGGGGAATCAGCCTCGATCTTGGAGATCCCGGTCCTCGTCACGGACTGCTCCGCACGCAGGCCCGTGATCCAGGCGTCCAACCCGCTCAAGACCCGGTTCAAAGAAGCGACCTTGCGGATGGCGCAGCATTCCTTGCGGTTCTCAATGGACTCGCGGAAGGAAAATAGGCCCTTCTCCCGCTCCAATTTCTCCACCGCTTCGCGTTCGGGGAACTGGGACTCGATCTTGATCCCGTATCTCTCCCGCACGCGCTCCATCACTTCGTAGGTCTCTTCGTTCAGGCGGCCGGTGTCCAGGGTGTAGACGCGGAAATTCTTGCCGGCGATCTTGGAGAGCATGTCGATGAGCACGGATTCCTCGCATTGGAAACTGGACGCCAGCGCGATCCGCAGGCCGAAATTCCCCAATGCCCACTTGAGGATCTCCTCCGCGCTCTTTTGTTCTAGATTGGGTATCACAGATTTAATATTATACAAAATCATGACGGAGAGACCAAAAATACGCCTGGCGGTCCTGGCGAGCGGCGGAGGCAGCAACCTGCAGGCCATCCTGGACGCCTGCCGCCCGCCTATCGGCGAGGCAAGCGCCCCGCTTTACAATTTGGCCGAAGTGGCGGTGGTGGTCTCCGACAAGCCCGGGGCCTACGCCTTGGAGCGCGCCAAAAAAGCAGGAGTGGAAGCCCTCCTCCTAGATCCCAAGGGCTTTCCCGACCGGGCCGCGTTCTATCAAAAGGCCGTCGTTGAGCTCCAGTCCCGGAAGATCGATCTGATCCTCCTGGCGGGCTACATGCTCAAACTCGAGCCCAACATCATCAAAAGTTTTCAAGGACGCATCTTGAACATCCACCCCGCGCTCCTTCCCAAATTCGGCGGCAAGGGGATGTACGGGCATTTCGTGCACGAAGCGGTGCTGAAGGCGGGAGAAAAGGAATCGGGGGCCACCGTGCACGTCGTGGACGAGGAATTCGACCACGGGCCCGTCCTGCTCCAGAATAAAATCCCCGTCCTGCCCGGGGACACGGCGGAATCTCTCGCGGAGCGCGTGCTCGAGCAGGAGCACAAGCTCTACCCGGAAGCCGTGGCGGCTTATCTCAGGAAGATCTTCGGATAGGGGCGGTGCCCAGGACCTCGTGGACCTTGGCGGAGAGGTCCTTGACGTCCACGGGTTTTTGGAAGAATGCTTTGACGTTGGGTTCCGCCTTGATCTTCCGGATGTCCTCGGGCGTGACGGCCTTGGCGGTCACGACGAATATGGGGATGGAGGACGCGCCCCTGTTCTGAAGTTCCTTCAAGACCTCGCTCCCGTCCTTGCCGGGAAGCATCAAGTCCAGGATGATCAGATCCACCATGGAGCCCTTGCGGGTGGCGATCTGGATGGCCTTCTCGCCCGAGGGCAGGCGCATGGCGTTGAACCCCTGGCGCACGAGCGAGAGCTCGAAGAGGTCGAGGATGGTGACGTCGTCGTCCACGACGAGGATGGTCTTGGTGCGGGGGTCCGCGGCGGCTGGCATAGAAGAGTTAAACATAGCAGAAAAGCCCGTTGAAAACAAGTTTGGAAAAACCCTCCGAGTAAAGTAAAATATCCCGTTCATGACATTTCAAAAGGGTTCCTCCGAACTCGTGCTTTCGGGGGTCCAAAAAGCTTTTCCCACCCGTCACGGGGAATTGAACGCGCTCAAGGACATCTCCTTTGACGTGCGCGAAGGGGAATTCGTCTGCCTTGTGGGGCCTTCGGGCTGCGGCAAGTCCACGCTCCTGAACCTGATCGCGGGCCTCGAAAAGCAGGATTCGGGCAGCATCCTGTTGGATGGGAAGCCGGTCAACGGCCCGGGGCCCGACAGAGTTGTGGTCTTTCAGGAAGGCGCGCTTTTCCCCTGGATGACGGTGGAGCAGAACATCGATTTCGGGCTCAAGGTCAAGAAGATCGCGGCCGCGGAGAGGCGCGCGCTCACGGAGCGGTACTTGAAGATGATCCATCTGGAGAATTTCGCCCATTCCTATATCCACGAGCTCTCCGGCGGGATGCGCCAGAGGGTGGCCATCGCCCGCGGCTTGGCGCTCGAGCCGCGCATCCTCCTGATGGACGAACCGTTCAACGCCCTGGACACGCAGACGCGGGACCTCCTGGTGGAAGAACTGCGCGCCATCTGGAGCAAGATCGGGAACACCGTGCTCTTCGTCACCCACAACGTCCGCGAGGCGGTCTACCTGGCGGACCGGGTGGTGCTGCTTTCTTTCCGGCCGGGCCGCGTGAGGGAGATATTCAAGATCGACCTGCCCCGCCCCCGGGACCCGGACCATCCGCATCTTGAGGAAGTCGTGCGAGGCATCGTCCAGCAGCTCCATGAGGAGGTTGAAAAGTCCGTTGCCGAAGAATTCCGCGCTCCATAAATTCGCCGTCCAGGCCGCGTTCTACGCGGCGGTCATCCTGCTGTGGCAGGGGCTGTCTTCGTCCGGCTTCCTGCCCGGGCGGCTCATCCCTTCTCCCCACAACATCCTGGGAACGCTCCACAGGCTTTCCGGACAGGGAAGCTTCTGGGCCGCGATCCGGTCCAGCCTTTACCGCATCGCGGTGGGCTACTCCATCTCCGTCACGGTCGGGCTTTTTCTCGGTTTTTTCCTGACCCGCGTCAAATTTTTGGAGAACACTCTTTCTTCCTTATTCCTGGGGATGCAGGCCTTCCCCAGCATCTGCTGGGTCCCTTTGGCGCTCCTGTGGTTCGGGGTCAACGACGCCGCGGTCATATTCGTGGTCGTTTTCGGCTCCATGTTCGCAATCTCGGTGGCCACCAACCAGGCCATCAGGAATGTCCCGCCCCTCTACCTGAAAGCCGCGAGAACGATGGGAGCGAAGGGCTGGCACCTCTATGCGGGCGTGATATTCCCCGCGGCCATCCCCCAGATCATCTACGGCCTGAAACTCGGCTGGTCCTACGCCTGGAGGACGCTCATCGGCTCGGAGATCATCGTCGCAGGTTTCGGTCTGGGACGGCTTTTCAATGAAGGCCAGAAGGCGAACGACGTGGCGCAGATATTCGCGGTCAACGTCATCGTCATGGTCGTCAGCCTCCTGGTGGATTTCGGCATATTCGGCAAGATCGAAAAAGAAGTCCGCCACCGTTGGGGCTTGGAGGTGGCCCGTTGAAAGAAGCGTATGGGTCGATTTTGGACGCCATCGGCAACACCCCGCTCGTCAAGCTGAATTCGTTCCAGCGGTGGATCCCGGAGAAGGTCTCCATCTACGCCAAGGCGGAGTTCCAGAACCCGGGCGGCTCGGTGAAAGACCGTCCGGCCAAGAGGATGATCCTGGAGGCCATCAAGTCCGGCAAGCTTACTAAGGATAAGACCATCCTGGATTCCACATCCGGCAACACCGGCATCGGCTACGCCCTTGTGGCCGCCGCCCTCGGATATAAACTTGAACTCGTGATGCCCGAGAACGCCTCCGAAAAGCGGCGGGTGAGCGAGTCCCTGGGCGCCAAGGTCACATTCACGGACCCGCTCGAGGGTTCGGACGGGGCCATCCTGGAAGCGCAGAAGATCTACAAGGCCAACCCGGGTAAATACTACATGCCGGACCAGTACAACAACCCTGACAACTGGAAGGCCCATTACGAAACGACCGCCGAAGAGATCTGGAAGCAGACGGAGGGGAAACTGACCCACTTTGTTGCCGCCATCGGCACATCCGGAACGCTCATGGGCACGGGCAAGCGCCTGAAAGAGCTCAACTCCAAGATCCAGATCGTGGCCGTGGAGCCCGCGGGCGACGTCCATGGACTCGAAGGCATGAAGCACATGACTTCCTCCATCGTGCCGGGGATCTACGACCCCAAAATCCACGATCGCAAGATCTCGGTCCACACGGAGGACGCCTACGAGATGACCTGCAGGTTGGCCCGCCAGGAAGGCATGCTCTGCGGCTATTCTTCGGGGGCCGCGCTCCAGGCCTGCTACGACCTGGCCCATGAGATCAAACAGGGCTTCATCGTCACCGTTTTTCCGGACGGCGGGGACCGCTATCTGCGCACCCAGTTCTGGGACGAAGTCCTGCGCTATTGGGAACAGCACTGGAAAAGTTGATATAATTTTGCCATGGGAATCCAAGAGATATTGAAAGAAAAAAGGCAGGAAATCCTGCGCATTTCTGCCAAGCATGGGGCGATAAATGTGAGGATTTTCGGCTCTGTTGCCAGAGGGGAGGCGGGGCCAAATAGTGATTTGGACCTTTTGGTTGACGTGGGTCCCAACCCTTCGCCGTTTTTCCCAGGAGGTCTTCTGACCGACCTTGAGTCCCTTCTTGGCAAAAAGGTGGACATCGTGACTCCTGGAGGGCTCCACTGGTACATCCGCGACCGTGTCCTCCGGGAAGCTGTGCCGTTATGAAGGACGATCGCTTATACCTGATCCACATCAGTGAATGCATCGAGCGCATTCAAAAATATATCAAGAAGGGCAAAGAAGATTTTATTCTTGATCAAATGACGCAAGATGCCGTTGTGAGAAATCTCCAAACTCTCGCGGAATCCACAAAAAGGTTGTCTGAGAACTTTAAGTCGTCCCATCCCGAAATCGACTGGAGCGGCATTGCAGGTTTCCGCAATGTGGCCGTGCATGACTATCTGGGCATCGATCCTCTCCGCATATGGGGCATCGTGGAAAAAGATGTCCCGGACCTCAAGAAGAAAATCACACCGCTTCTTTCCTAACATGAACCCCGTGCGATTGGATTCCTGCCATAAAAATCGTATAATTTAGCAATTCGCACTTAACGCCCTCGTGGGCCGCTCACAATGAATATACACCCTCGTGGCGGTCGCTGTCTGATGCTAGCGTTTTTAAGGAAGCGACACTTACTCGGGATTCTTAGGAGGGTTTTGTAAGGTTGCCCTCGTGGCGGAACGGCAGACGCGCTGGACTTAGGATCCAGTCCCGAAAGGGGTGTAGGTTCAAATCCTGCCGAGGGCACGTTTTTATGGAAATCACGCTAAAGAAAGTCAAAATAAAGAACGCCGAGGAGAAACCCTGCAAGGTGACCCTCTCGGTGAGCTTCGCTCCCGAGATCGTCAAGCAGCGCAAGGAGAAGGTGGCCGCCGACTTCCAGAAAGTGGCCCAGCTCCCCGGTTTCCGCGCGGGCAAGGCCCCCCTGGAGCTCGTGCGCCAGAATTTCTCCGGCAAGATCGATTCCGAGACCCTGGACCAGATATTCCGGGACTATGTCCCCGAGATCTTGAAGGAAAAATCGCTCCGCCCCATCACCACCCCCCTGGTGGACAAAGTGCAGTTCAATGGCGGGGATGCCTTGAGTTTCAACCTCATCGTGGAACGCAACCCTGATTTCAAAGTCAAGGATTACAAGAAGATCACTCTCTTCCAGAAACCGAGGACCCTCACGGACGACGATGTGACCAAGGAATTGGAAGAACTGCGCGAGAGGAACGCCCAACTCACGGTCTCGGAGGCGGAACAGGCGGCGGTCGCGCATTTTGCTTCGATCGATTATGACGGCACCGTGGAAGGAAGATCCCTCCCTGAATTGAAAGCCGAGAACCAGCTCGTCAACCTCTCTTCCCCCCA
>MGUS01000072.1:5659-6742 GCA_001800085.1 Elusimicrobia bacterium RIFCSPLOWO2_01_FULL_60_11
CAAAGAATACCCCAGCCCCTCCGTGGCCGGCAAGCCCGTCGCCTTCAAGATCACCCTGAAGGATCTAAAAGAGAAGAAACTTCCTCCTTTGGATGACGAGTTCGCGAAGGATTTTGAGGCGGCGTCTCTGGATGAGCTGAAAAAACGGATCAAGGAAGTCCTCACGACGAACCTGGAAAAGGCCAAGAAGACCGACCTGGAAAGCCAGATCATGGACCACCTGGTGAAGGTGAACGACATCCCGGTGCCGGATTCCCTGGTGGAGATGCAGCTCTCCTCGCTGATGGACCGGGCCAAAGACCTGATGGCCCGCCAGGGCATGAAGGCGGATACGGAGGACGTAGGGAACGGTCGCGACCGTTCCCTACGGGAAAAATACCGTCCCCAGGCGGAACGGCAGGTGAGGATCAGCTACATCCTTTCGGGCATCGCGCGCCAGGAGGACCTGGCCGCCACGGACGCCGAATTGGGCCTGGAAGCGGAGAAATACAAGACGCGGAGCCCGGACCGCGCCGCCGAAGTGGAGGCCTATTTCAAGGAGAACGGCTCCCACATCCGCGCCCAGATGACCGACGAGAAAGTCGTCAAGTTCATACTTGAAAATGCTAGAATCAAAGACACCCCCTAAAAGGAGAAAATCATGCCAGCATTGATACCTCAGATCATCGAACGGTGGACCCAGGGCGGAGCGGTCGGTTATGACATTTTTTCCCGCCTCCTGAAGGACCGCATCATTTTCGTGGGCGGCTACGAAGGGACTTTCACCACGGATTCAGCCAATCTGATCATCGCCCAGCTCCTCTATCTGGAAGCCGAGGACCCGGAGAAGGACATCAACCTCTACATCAATTCCCCCGGCGGCATGGTGACCGCGGGGCTGGCCGTCTATGACACGATGCAGTACATCCGCCCCCCCATCACCACCATCTGCATGGGCATGGCCATGTCCTTCGGTGCGGTCATTTTGGCCGCGGGGACCAAAGGCAAGCGCCACGCGCTCCCCTATTCGCGCATCATGCTCCACCAGCCGCTCATCCACGGCGGCGGCCTGGACGGCCAGGTGACCGACATCGAGATCGAGGC
>MGUS01000072.1:6786-10744 GCA_001800085.1 Elusimicrobia bacterium RIFCSPLOWO2_01_FULL_60_11
CCAAGCACGCCGGGCAGACCTATGAGAAGGTCAAGGCCGACACCGAGCGGAACCACTATCTTTCCGCCGAGGAAGCCAAGGCCTACGGCCTCATCGACGAAGTCATCAAACCCAGGAAGGCCTGATGTCCGCGTTCCGCGACGACAAAGAGGTCTTCAGCTGCATCTTCTGCCGCAAGTCCAAGAAGGACGGCATGAAGCTGATCGGCGGCAACGGCGTCTATGTCTGCGAGGAATGCATCCGCAACTCCTACGACCTGCTGAACAAGATATCGGACGAGGACGAGCGCCGCGCCCAGCTCAAGCACATTCCCAAACCCACCGAGATCAAGAAGTTCCTGGACGAATACGTCATCTCCCAGGAAAAGGCCAAGCGCATCCTCTCGGTGGCCGTCTACCAGCATTTCCGGCGGGTGGAAGTGACCGACCGCCTTACCGTGGCCAAGCCCCAGGCCCCTTCGACCGGCTTTTGGAGCCGGGTCGAGAAATCCCGGCCTGAAAGCGCCCAGGAATTCCATAACGTCGAGCTCCAGAAGTCCAACATCATCCTGATCGGCCGCACGGGCACCGGCAAGACGCTCATGGCCCAGACCCTTGCGCGCATGCTGCACGTCCCCTTCGCCATCGCCGACGCCACCACGCTCACCGAAGCGGGCTATGTGGGCGAGGACGTGGAGAACATCATTTTGCGCCTCCTCCAGAGCGCGCAGTACGACGTCAAGCGCGCCGAGCGCGGCATCGTCTACATCGACGAGATCGACAAGATATCCCGCAAGACCGACGGCCCCAGCATCACGCGCGACGTCTCCGGCGAAGGCGTGCAGCAGGCGCTCCTTAAAATTTTGGAAGGGACCACCTGCGCGGTCCCGCCCCAGGGCGGGAGGAAACACCCCCAGCAGGAATACATCCAGGTCAACACCACCAATGTCCTTTTCGTCTGCGGCGGCGCGTTCGAGGGCCTCGAAAAGGTCATCGAAAGGCGGATCGGCCAGAAATCCATGGGTTTCGGGGCGGAACTCAAGAGCAACGAACCCAAGAGCGCTTATGAGATCTTGAAGCACGTCCAGCCCGAAGACCTCATCTCGTTCGGGCTCATCCCGGAGCTGGTGGGCCGTCTGCCCATCATCGCGGTCCTGGAGGACTTGGACGAAAAGGCCCTGATCGACATCTTGACCCGTCCCAAGAACGCGCTTTCCAAGCAGTACCAGAAGATGTTCTCCATCGAAGGCGTCGAGCTCCATTTCAGCGACGACGCCCTGCGGGAAGTGGCGCGCATGGCCCTTTCCCGCGGCTCCGGCGCGCGCGGCCTTCGGGCCATCCTGGAGGAGACCCTCATCGACGTCATGTACGACCTGCCCGAAGACAAGACGCTCCGGCGCTGCCTCGTGGACCTGAGCGTCATCCAGAAGAAGCGGCCTCCCATCCTCGTCCACGAGAACGAACTGAAAGAAAGTGCCTGAGACCCTGCACGCGGCCCCGAAGCTGATCCCCGGGGAACTGCCCCTCCTGCCCGTGCGGGACGTGGTGGTCTTCCCCTCCATGGTGCTGCCCCTGGCCGTGGGCCGGGAGAGGAGCATCCAGGCGCTCGAATCGGCGATGGCGACCCACCATCTCGTCCTCGTGATGACGCAGAAGCGCACGCAATCCGACGACCCCCAGGCCCAGGACCTCTATCCCGTGGGCACCGTCTGCGAGGTGCTTCAGATGGTGAAGATGCCCGACGGCACCATGAAGATCCTGGTGGAAGGCATCCAGCGCGCCGCTCTCAAGGAATTCCTCTATCTCGCCGACAAGAACTACGTCCAGGCCTCGGTGGAGATCCTTTCCGAGGACGGTTCGAAGGACGTGGAGATCGAGGCCTACATGCGCCAGTCCATCCAGCTCTTCGACCAGTATGTGAAGCTCAACGGCCGCATCCCCCTGGAAGTGCTCAATTCCCTGCCCGCCATAACCGAACCTTCCAAGCTGGCGGACACCCTGGCCAGCCACCTGATGTTGAAGACCCCCGAAAAGCAGAAGATCCTTGAGACCGCGGGCGTCAAGGCCCGCTTCGAGCGGGTGGTGGAGGTCCTCTCCGGCGAGATCGAGATATTGAACGTCGAGCGCCGCATCCAGAACCGCGTGCGCACCCAGATCGAGAAGAGCCAGAAGGAATATTACCTGACGGAACAGATGAAGGCCATCCAGAAAGAGCTCCGGCAAAAGGACGATTTCACCAAGGAAGTCGCCGAATTGAAGGTCAAGATAAAAGACGCCCAGATGACTCCGGAGGCCGCCGAGGCGGCCAACAAGGAATGTGAGCGCCTGGAAAAGATGATGCCTTATTCGCCGGAAGCCACCGTGGTGCGCACCTACCTGGACTGGATGATCGCTCTCCCCTGGGCCGCGCGCACCAAGGACAATTTGGAGATCAAGGCCGCCGAGAAGGTGCTGGACGACGAACATTTCGGCCTGGAAAAAGCCAAGGAAAGGATATTGGAATATCTCGCGGTCTTGAAACTTGTGAAAAAGATCAAAGGCCCCATCCTCTGCTTCGTGGGCCCCCCGGGCGTGGGCAAGACCTCTCTGGCCCGCTCCGTGGCCAATTCCCTGGGGCGCAATTTCGTCCGGATGTCCCTGGGCGGAGTAAGGGACGAAGCCGAGATCCGCGGCCACCGACGCACCTACATCGGCTCGCTGCCGGGCCGCATCATGCAGTCCATGAGGAAGGCCAAGTCCAAGAATCCCGTTTTCCTTCTGGACGAGATCGACAAGATGGGCAGCGACTGGCGGGGCGACCCCACGGCCGCGCTCCTGGAAGTGCTGGACCCGGAGCAGAACTCCGCTTTCGCGGACCATTATCTGGACGTGGGCTTCGACCTGTCCGAAGTGCTCTTCGTCACCACGGCCAACTCGCTCTACACCATCCCCGTCTCGCTCCAGGACCGCCTGGAGATCATCCGCTTCGCCGGCTACACAGAATCCGAGAAGGTCGCCATCGCCAAGGGATTCCTCATCCCCAAGCAGGTCCGGGAGCACGGCCTGCCCGCGGAAAATGTGAAGCTCACCGATGACGGGCTCAAACTCATCATCCGCGAATATACCCGCGAAGCGGGCGTGCGCAGCCTCGAGCGCCACATCGCCAAGGTCTGCCGCAAGATCTCCCGCGCATTCGCCGAAGACCCCGATAAGACGCCGGGCGTCCTGGACGACGCGACTTTAAGGAAGCACCTGGGCGCGGCGGAATTCCACAGGGAGAACAGGGTCCAGAACAGCGTGGGCGTGGCCACGGGTCTGGCCTGGACGGAAACGGGCGGCGAACTGCTCTCCATCGAGGTGAACGCGGTCAAGGGCAAGGGCAAGCTCATGCTGACGGGCAAGCTGGGCGGCGTGATGCAGGAATCCGCCCACGCGGCGGTCTCCTTTGTGCGGTCCGCTTCGAAGAAGCTGGGCGTCAAGAACGGATTTTTCCAGGAAACGGACATCCATATCCATGTGCCGGAAGGCGCGGTCCCCAAGGACGGGCCCTCCGCCGGCATCGCCATGGGCACGGCCGTGGCCAGCCTGGTCTCCGGCAAGGCCGTTAAAAAGGACCTGGCCATGACCGGGGAGATCACTTTGAGGGGGCATGTCCTGCCCATCGGCGGCTTGAAGGAGAAAGTCCTTGCGGCGCACCGCGAAGGGGTCAAGACGGTCCTCTATCCCGAATCGAACAAAAAAGACCTTGAGGAGATCCCCGCTGAAGTTTTGGACCAGATCAAGATGATCCCGGTCAAGGACATGGACCAGGTTTTAAAGTACGCGCTCGGCATTTAAAGCGCGAATCTAGAAAGGAGATCCGCCATGGACAAGCAGATATTGTTGACCCCCGGACCCACGCCCATCCCGCCCGAGACCCTCGCTGAGGAAGGCAGGCCCATCATCCACCACCGCACGAAGGAATTCGAGAAGGTCTTCAGCGAGATCCGGGAGAACATCAA
>MGUS01000072.1:10834-11405 GCA_001800085.1 Elusimicrobia bacterium RIFCSPLOWO2_01_FULL_60_11
CGGCGACAAGGTCATCGTGCTCGCCGCCGGCGCTTTCGGCGAGCGGTTCGTCAAGATCCTGGAATCTTACGGGGTCCAGGTCGCGGCGGTCCGTTCCGAATGGGGTTCCGCCGTCACGCCCGAAGCCCTGGAGCAGGCGCTCAAGGACGATCCCGACGCCAAGGCCGTCTTTTCGACGCACACGGACACTTCGACCACCATCGCCAGCCCCATCCAGAGATACGGGGAGATCGTCGCCAAGACGAAGGCCGTGCTCGTGGTGGATGCCATCTCCGGTCTGGGCGGCCAGGAGCTCTACTTGGACCAGTGGCACTGCGACGCGGTGATCTCCGCCTCGCAGAAGGGCCTCATGGCCGCGCCCGGCCTGGCCTTCATCTCTTTCAGCGAAAAAGCCTGGCCCCTGGTGCAGACCGCCAAGTGCCCTCGCTTCTACTGGGACATCCGCATCGCGGAGAAGTTCATGCAGAGCGGCCAGACGCCTTTCACGCCCGCCATCTCCATCATCCGCGCCACGAACGTGAGTTTGAAGGCCATCCGGAAAAAGGGCATCGAGGATGTTTATAAGGAAACA
>MGUS01000072.1:11418-12210 GCA_001800085.1 Elusimicrobia bacterium RIFCSPLOWO2_01_FULL_60_11
GGCATACCCGGGAACTGGGGGCCAAGCTGGGCTTGAAAACCTTCGCCAAGGACCCGGCCGACGTGCTCACCGGCTTCTGGGTGCCCGAGGGCATGGACAGCGAGAAGATCATCCGGCGCATCGTGGACAAATACAACATCTCCATAGCGGGCGGGCAGGAAAAGCTCAAGGGCCGGATCGTGCGCGTGGCCCACATGGGCTATATCCTTAAAAAGGACATCGAGGCCGGGATGAAGGCTCTGGCCGAGACCCTGGAAGAGATGAAATCCCTCACCCCGACCCTCTCCTCGAAATGAGCAAGATCAAGATCATCGTCGCCGACGAGATAGACGCCGAGGGCCTGGGACCGCTCAAGGGCAAGAACGGTCTCCCCGGCGACCGGTCGCCCGCGGAGACCGGTTTCAACCTGGTCATCGTCAAGGACGCTTCCCAGCTCGACAAAGAGATCGGCGACGCGGAAGCTCTCCTCGTGCGGTCCAAGACCCAGGTGAACGCCGCCCTGCTCGCGAAAGGGCCCAAGCTCAAATTCGTCGGGCGCGCCGGAGTGGGCGTGGACAACATCGACGTCCCTTCCGCCTCCAAGCGCGGCATCGTGGTGGCGAACGTGCCCGGGGGCAACACCATCTCCGCGGCGGAGCACACCCTGGCCCTCATCCTCGCCGTTTCCCGCAACATCCCCAAGGCCCACGCCTCGCTGGCCGCGGGGCTCTGGGAGAGGAACAAATTCATCGGGACCGAGCTGCAGGGAAAGACCCTGGGGCTCGCCGGGTTCGGGCGCATCGGGCGCGAAGT
>MGUS01000072.1:12338-15119 GCA_001800085.1 Elusimicrobia bacterium RIFCSPLOWO2_01_FULL_60_11
GCCTCGACGAGGTGCTCTCCAAATCCGACTACATCTCCCTCCACATGCCCGTCACGGACCAGACCCGGGGCATGATCGGCGAGAAGGCCTTGGCCAAGATGAAGCCGGACTGCCGTCTCATCAACTGCGCCCGGGGCGAGCTGGTGGATGAGCCCGCCCTCATCGCCGCTTTGAAGGCAAAGAAGATAAAAGCCGCGGCCCTTGACGTTTTCAACTCGGAGCCGCCCAAGAACAAAGAGCTGCTGTCCCTGGACAATGTCGTCTTGACCCCGCACCTGGGTGCTTCCACGGAAGAAGCGCAGGTGAAGGTGGCTTATGAGCTTTCCCTGGCCTTGAAGGATTTCTTCGACCGCGGCGTGATCCGCAACGCGGTCAACCTGCCGTCCGTCGAGCCGGAAGTGCTGGAGCGGGTGACCCCTTTCATGAAACTGGCCGAATCCCTGGGAACCTTCATCGCCCAGGTCGTGGAAGGGGGCGTCAAAGAGATCCGGGTGGATTTTGCCGGTGATTTTTCGCCCCCCATGCGGAACATCCTGAACTTGTCCGTCATCAAAGGGGTGCTCTCGAGCGCCATGGGCGAAGGCGCCGTCAACTGGGTGAACGCCATGCCCATCGCCCAGGAGCGGGGCATCCATCTGAAGGACACCTCCACGCCGGAAGCCGAGGCCTTCACCGCGCTCATCACGGTCAGGGTCAAGACCGACAAGCAGTCCCGTTCCGTCTCGGGCACCATCTTGAGTTCGGGCTTTGCCCGCATCGTGCGCATCGACGAACTGTCCGTGGACATCGTCCCCGAAGGCCACATGATCATATTCACCAACATCGACCGCCCCGGAGTGGTGGGTTTCATCGGCACGCTGCTCGGCAAGAACAACATCAACATCGCCGCCTTCCAGGTGGGCAGGAAGCAGGCGGGCGGAGAGGCCGTCTCCATCTTGAACGTGGATTCCCCCGTCCCCGCCCCCGTCATGAAGGAGATCCGGGGATTCTCGGGCATCACGAACGTATGGCTGGTGAAGATCGGGTAGGAGTTCCATGGACTCCATCCTGAGCATCCGCAACCTCACCAAGATCTACCGGCGCTCCCACCTGGGCCGGACCACATCCACGACCGGCGTAAAATCCTTGAACCTTGAGATCAACAGGGGCGAGATCCTGGGGCTGATCGGCCCCAACGGCGCCGGCAAGACCACCGCCTTGAAACTCATCCTGGGCCTCCTTTTCCCCACCGAAGGAGAGATCTACCTGATGGGGAAAAAGCTCCCGGACCCTTCCGTCATCCAAAAAGTCGGCTATCTCCCCGAAGTGCCCTATTTCCCGCGCAATTTTTCCGTGGAAGAAGTCCTCTATTTCTACGGCCGCCTTTCCGGCATCCCCGAATCCGTTGTGGGCGGGCGAACGAAGGAAGTCCTCGAGACCGTGCGCATGACCCGGCGCAAGGGCCGGAGGGTGCGCGAATGCTCCAAGGGCATGCTCCAGCGCCTCTCGCTCGCCCAGGCGCTCATCCACGACCCCGAACTCCTCATATTCGACGAACCCATCACGGGTTTGGACCCCGTGGGCTTGAACGAGATGCGGGAGATGATCGTCGCCTTGAACAAGAACGGCAAGACCATCCTCTTCTCCTCCCACATCATCTCGGAGGTGGAGCGCATTGCCCACCGCGTGGGGGTCATGGCGGGCGGCGAGATGGTGCGCCAGGTCTCGGAATCCGAATGGCGGGACAAGCCCGGGCACCTGGAGCAGATCTTCGTGCAGACCATCCGGGAGCGGGGGGCCGCGGAAGAATGAAGTTCTCCAACGTCGTATCCTTGAGCCGCTATACTTTCATCGGGAATCTGAGGAGCAAGGTCTTCCTGGTCCTGATCCTTTTCGGGGTGTTCTTCCTTTCCGTCACCTTTCTCCTGTCGGTCCTGGGGCAGGAGCAGGAGCTCCGCATCCTCACGGACCTGGGCTTGGCCTCCATCGAGATCCTGGCCCTCTTCACCGCCATATTCCTGATCGTGAACCTCATCTTGGAGCAGATCGAACAGCGCACCATCTACCTGGTGCTCACGCGCTCCGTCACGCGGGCGGAATACCTGATGGGGAGTTACCTGGGCACCCTGGCCGCCATATTCCTCTGCGTGGCGGCCATGGCGGGTTTGAACGTGGCCATCCTCCTCTGGAAGGGCTGGGACATCCGGCAGGACGGGCTGTTTTATTTCGCCTCCGTGGCCCTTTCCTTTGAAAAGATCGCCCTCATCTCGGCCGTGGGGCTCTTCTTCTCCCTCTTCTCATCCTCGGGCGTGGTGGCCCTCGTCTTCACATTCTTCGTCTGGACCGCGGGGCATTTCATGGAAGAGGTCCGGTTCCTTCTGGACAAGATGACCTCGGCCCCCCTTAAGGCCGCTTTTGAAGCGGCGTACTTCGTCCTCCCCAATTTCCAGTACTTGAACGCCCGCGACCTGGCGATCGTGCTGCAGGGCGACGCGCCCCGTTTCATCCTGGACGGCTCGCTCTATACCCTCCTCTACAGTTCCGCGGCGCTCCTCTTGGCCTACGCCGCGTTCCGCAAGAAAGAATTCTGATGAAGGCGGTGTTCATCGTCCTCTGCGCCTCCCTGGCCGCTTTCACGGCGGGCTTGGAGAGGCGCTTCAAGTACCCCTATCCTCCATTCACGGATCTTGTCTGGGACGTCTCCAGGGTGTTCGAGGGGCGCACTTCGGTGGAGCGCCCGATCGGCTCCGAAGGCGGGTTCAGGGACCTGGGCGGGATATGCCTCGGGATGCGGCGCATGAC
>MGUS01000073.1:0-2841 GCA_001800085.1 Elusimicrobia bacterium RIFCSPLOWO2_01_FULL_60_11
GGCCCTGGCCCAGGCGGAGTTCGTGGCGGGCGGCATCCGCAGGAATTTCCCGGGCCTCTCCATCGAGACGGTCCGCATCAAGACCACGGGGGACAACATACTGGACGCGCCCCTTTCCAAGATCGGCGCCAAGAGCCTGTTCACCAAAGAGATCGAGGAAGCCCTGCAAGACGGCAGGATCGACCTGGCGGTCCATTCCCTGAAGGACCTGCCCACGGAAGTCCCCCGGGGGCTTGAGATCGGCGCGGTGCTCGAGCGCCAAGACCCGAGGGACTGCCTCGTGGCGGACAAAAGAACTTCGCTCAAGGAACTGCCGAAGAGCGCCAAAGTGGGGACCAGCTCTTTGAGGCGCGCTGCGCAGATCCTGGCCCTGCGGCCCGACATCCGCATCGAAAACCTGCGCGGGAACCTGGACACGCGCCTGAAGAAGATCGCCGAGGGCGGATTCGACGCCATCGTGGTGGCCTTGGCGGGGCTGGCGCGCCTGAATTCCAATGCTACGGCGAGCCCCATCCCCTTTGAGGAGATGCTCCCGGCGGTCGGGCAGGGATTTTTGGGGATAGAGATAAGGTCCGGAGACGCGAAGACGCAAAAGGCCGTGGCCCCGCTCAATGACAGGAACGCCTGGACCGCGGCGATGTGCGAACGGGCGTTTTTGAGGACTTTGGAAGGCGGCTGCCAGGTGCCCATCGGCGCCTTTGCGGCGGTGGAAGGTCCTGATATCAGATTGGAAGGCATCATCAGTTCGTTGGACGGCAGGGAGCATTATCGGGGCAAGGCGGCGGGGGCCGCCAAGGATTGCGAGCAAGTGGGCATCGATTTAGCGAAGAAGCTTCTCGCGTTGGGAGGAGGAAAAATCCTTGAGTCGATTCGAAATTAAAGGCAAGGTCATCGCCATCACGGGCGCCACATCCGGCATCGGACTGGCCGCAGCCAAACTTTTTGCCCGGAAAGGGGCCAAAGTGGCCCTGATCGGCCGCGGAGCGGACCGCGTCGAGAAGGCCGTAGAGGAAGCGCGCGCCGCATCGAACGGGACTGTGGAGGGATTCGTCCTCGAACTGAAGGACGCTCCCCAGATCGGCTCGACCGTGGATAAGATCCGGGGGAAGTTCGGGGATGTCGATGTCCTCATCAACAACGCGGCTTACGCGGTGGCGGGCCTGGCCGAGGATTGTCCCGTTGAAAAATACAAGGAGAACTTCGAGGTGAATTTCTTCGCGCCCCTGACTTTCATCCAGGCCGTGATCCCGGGGATGAAGAAAAAAAAGTCGGGGCAGATCATCAACATCTCCTCGGGTGTGGGGAAAAGGGCCCTTCCCGGATTCTCATCCTACTGCGCCACAAAATTCGCCCTGAACGGGCTCACGGAAAGTCTGCGCCTGGAACTGGCCCCCTGGGACATCGACGTCATTTCCATCTCGCCGGGCACCGTGTCGACCCCTTTCCATAAGAACGTCCAGTTCTATGGAAGGTGGAAGGTGGACATCGCCGCCATGAACATGAGGACTCCGGAGAAGATCGCGGAGTTCATCCTGAGCGCCTCAAGGTCCCGCAGGCGGGAGGCCACGGTCTTCGGGCCCGGCTTGATCGGCTACCATATCAACTACTGGGCGCCCTGGCTTGTGGACCGGCTCCTGGCCAAGAAGTATCCCGTGTCATGAGCTTCCCTTTCACGCGCCTGCGCCGCCTGCGCCAGTCCCCGAAGATCCGCGACTGGGTGAGCGAGACGACGCTTGCTCCCAAGAACCTGATATATCCGCTTTTCATCCGGCCGGGGAAGAATGTGCGCAAGCCCATCGCCTCCATGCCGGGCCAGTACCAGATTTCCGTGGACCGGGCCGTGAAGGAAGCCAAAGAATGTAAGAAATTGGGGATAGCGGCGGTTATTTTATTCGGGATCCCTTCAAAAAAGGATGAGCGGGGCTCCGAGGCCTTTGCGGAAGACGGCATCATCCAAAAAGCCATCCGGAGCATCAAGGCGAAGGTCCCGTCCCTGACGGTGATCGCGGACCTCTGCTTCTGCGAATACACGAGCCACGGCCATTGCGGCATCGTCCAGGGCAAAGAGGTCGACAACGACGCCACGCTGGATCTGATCGCGCGGACGGCCCTGGCCCAGGCCCGGGCGGGCGCGGATGTCATCGCGCCTTCCGGTATGATGGACGGCATGGTCAAGGCCCTGCGCTCCGCCCTGGACCGGGGCGGGTTCAAAGATACGCTCATCATGGCTTACTCGGCCAAATACGCTTCGGCTTTTTACGGGCCTTTCCGCGACGCGGCCGAATCGCCGCCCAAGTTCGGGGACCGCAAGAGCTACCAGATGGATTTCAGGAACGCCAAAGAGGCCTTGAGGGAGATCTCCCAGGATTTGGACGAAGGGGCGGACATCGTCATGGTCAAGCCCGCCCTGGCTTATCTCGACGTCATCCGCGGGGTGAAAGACCGCTTCAACGTCCCCGTCGCCGCTTACAATGTCTCGGGGGAATACGCCATGGTCAAGGCCGCGGCCAAGGCCGGGTGGGTGGACGGTGAAAAGATCGCCCTTGAAATACTCACGGCCATCCGCCGGGCCGGCGCTGATTTTGTATTGACCTATCACGCGAAAGATATTGCTAAAATCCTCGGCCGTTGATATAATAACCCGCTTTCCATGAAGAATCAGGCGAAGTTCAAGAAGTTCAAAGGCCCCGTCACCGTCGCCGTCGTGGGCGCGGGAGTGGTGGGCAAGGAGATGATCCGCATCTTAGCGGAGCGCAAGTTCCCCATCAAGGAACTGCGCGTCCTGGCCCGTTCCTCGCGCACCATCCAAGTCGACGGCAGGAATTATGAGGTCCGAGAGAC
>MGUS01000073.1:2887-9278 GCA_001800085.1 Elusimicrobia bacterium RIFCSPLOWO2_01_FULL_60_11
CAATGGTTCGGATTACCGCATGGATCCGAAGGTCCCCCTGGTCATCCCCGAGATCAACGCGCATGACATCGCCTGGCACCAAGGCATCATCGCCAACCCCAACTGCACGACGGCCGTGATGCTCATGCCCGTGGCTCCCATCCACAGGAAGTTCGGCGTGCGGCGCATCGTCGTCTCCACCTACCAGGCCGTTTCCGGCGCGGGCGCCAAGGCCGTCCAGGATCTGAAGGACCAGGCGGGAGAATTCCTGCGCACGGGCAAGGTGACGGACGCGGGTTCTTTCCCGGACCCCATCGCTTTCAACGTCCTCATCCACAACTGGAAGGTGGAGAAGGACGGCTATTCCAACGAGGAATTGAAGGTCATCCAAGAGACCCACAAGATCATGGGCGACAAGTCCATCCAGGTCGTGCCCACGACGGTGCGCGTGCCGGTCCTGAACGCGCATTCGGAATCGATCTATGTGGAGACGAAGAAGAAAGTCACTCCCGCTCAGATCTCCGCGCTTCTCGCCAAGTCCCCCGGCGTGCGGCTGACGGACCACCCCATGCCCCTGGACGCTTCGGGCCAGGACGACATCCTGGTCGGCCGCATCCGCAAAGACCTCTTCAACCCCAAGGCCGTCCTTCTTTGGGCCGTGGGCGACAACCTCCGCAAAGGGGCGGCCTTGAACGCCGTCCAGATCGCGGAATGCCTCGTTGGTTAATTTCTAGAGAATTTCGTTCAGGCGGTCCGGATAATTGGTGGCGATGGCGTCCACCTTGAAGGAGATCAGTTTTTTCATCTCTTCCGGATCGTTCACGGTCCAGGTAGCCACGGCCAATCCCTTCTTGTGCGCTGATTGC
The DNA here is from genome assembly GCA_001800085.1 of Elusimicrobia bacterium RIFCSPLOWO2_01_FULL_60_11. Classification (GTDB taxonomy): domain Bacteria; phylum Elusimicrobiota; class Elusimicrobia; order 2-02-FULL-39-32; family 2-02-FULL-39-32; genus 2-01-FULL-60-11. The sequence continues at coordinate 3,733 of MGUS01000073.1, forward strand.
ACCAGCTCTTTCGTCACCAGGTGGCGGCGGGGGAAAAGAGCGTCGGCCCCGATCATGCGGGCCCGCTTGAAAGGGTCTTCCATGGGGTCGCGGTAGAGGATCCCCGTGGCGATCTTCGGATTCAAAAGCTTCAATTGCTTGACCACCCCATGGTCGAAAGAGATCACCACCACCCTGGAAGCCATGCCCGTCTCCGTGAGCACGTCCGATAACCTCTCCGCGATGTCCCTATAACGCACCGGTTCGTTCTTGATCTCGATGGCCACTCCCATCTGATACTTGTTAAGGGATGTCTTGTGCTTGATCCAGGAGAGGAGTTCCCGCAGGGTGGGGACTTTCTCGCCCTTGAATTTCTTGGAGTACCAGCTCCCCGCGTCGAGTTTTTTGATCTGCGCGAGCTTCAGATCCTTGATGAGCCCCGCACCGTCCGTGGTGCGCTCCACCCGCTCGTCGTGCATCACTAGGACTTCCTTGTCGGAGGAGACGTGGACGTCGCACTCGACGAACTCGGCCCCCATGTGGCGCGCAAGGTCGAAAGAGGCCATCGTGTTCTCCGGGGCATGGCCCATGGCCCCCCGGTGGCCCACCAGCCAGCAGGCGCGCGGCGAAGATTGTTTGAGTTCGAACATGGCCTTCTAATATACCAATTTGTAAAATAGGATTCATGCCTATAAAGGCGGTTTGCGCGTGATAGAAAAATTCATAAGGACGACCGTGCTCTACCGGGGCCGCGCCGTGGGGTTCCGCTGCGATGAAGTCCTGCTCCCCAACGGCAAAAAAGGGGTGCGGGAATACCTGGACCACCCCGGAGCCGTGGCCGTCATCCCCTTCCTGGACTCCCCTTTCAAAGTCCCTTTGGAAAAGGCGCGGGTGGTGATGGTCAAGCAATACCGCTATGCCGTGGGGGAAGTGACGGAAGAGCTGCCCGCGGGGAAACTGGACGGGGCGGAGAATCTCCGGGCCTGCCTGCGGAGGGAACTTAAGGAAGAGACGGGCTATACGGCGGGGAGGTTTGGAAAACTCCTGACTTACTGGCCCACGCCGGCATTTGCCAACGAAGTCATCCATATCTTCTGGGCGGACAGGCTCAAAAAGGGGCGGATGAGCCCCGATGACGACGAATTCCTGGTCCGTTCGGCGGACACTTTCGGGAATCTATTGAGAAAAGTGAAGTCGGGGAAGATCAGGGATTCAAAGACGATGCTGGGGCTTCTGGCTTTTTCAGAGTTTTTTAAAGCTTCCAGCGGTGGATGTCGGTGAGGATGGGGGCCGCGCTGTCCACGGTGAGGGGCGTGACTGATATCTTCTTGGCTTTGATGGCCCAGATGTCCGTGCCCGGTTCAGGAATGCCCTTGGGGATGTCCCCCGCGAGCCAGTAGTACAAGTGCCCCCGGGGATCCACCCCGGACGGGATCACTTTCCCATAGACCCGTTTTCCCAGGCGCGTGATCTCTATCTTGGGTTTTGCGCCGTTCAAGTACGGGACGTTGATATTAAGGAAAACCCGGCTGGGGAGCTTGTGGTTGAGGATCAGCCGCGCCAGTTTTTGCGTCACCTTGGCGGCGGTCTCAAAGGGTTTATGATGGCCGTCCACCACGGAGACGGCCATGGCCGGGATGCCCTGCATGGCGGCTTCTCGCGCCACGGCCACGGTGCCCGAATAGATGATGTCCTCGCCCAGGTTGGGGCCGTGGTTGATGCCGCCCACCACGAGGTCCACCCGCTTGTTCTTAAGGAGTTCCAGGAGGCCGAAGCGCACGCAGTCCGAAGGAGTGCCGTTGGAGATGTAGACATGGATGATGTCCTTGCTGGAGAGCTCCACGGGCAGGGTCTGGATGCGGAAGGGCTTGTGCAGAGTGATGGAATGGCTCGCCGCGCTCCTCTCGCCGTCGGGGACGATGACCACCAGCTCTCCCAGGGGCCTCATGGCGCGGATGAGGGGTTTCAAGCCCTGGCCGTAGATCCCGTCGTCATTAGAAATCAAGATTCTTGGCATTTATTTTCCTCGGGTAGAGATTTTCCTCTCAAGCAGCTTTAACATCTTTTGGACGGCCCTGGCCCTGTGGCTTATCTTGTTCTTTTCCTCCAGAGTCATTTCCGCCAGGGTCCTGCCCGCTTCCGGCACAAAAAAAACAGGGTCGTAGCCGAATCCGTTCTTTCCCTTCAGTCCCAGGGTGATCTTTCCTTCGACTATGCCTTCCGCCGTGCTCGTCTGCCCTGTTGCCGGCTCAAAGAAAGAGATGACCGTCTTAAAGGCCGCTTTCCGGTTCGTTTTTTTTCCCAGTTCTTTCAAAAGTTTGGCGCAGTTGTCCGCGTAGCTGCATTGCTTGCCGGCGTAGCGGGCCGAATGGACCCCGGGGGCGCCGTCCAGGGCATCCACTTCCAACCCGGTGTCGTCCGCCAGGCAGGGCAGGCCGGTCAGTCCACCGTAAGTATTGGCCTTTTTCCGGGAATTTTCAAGTAGGGTCTTGCCATCTTCTTCCACGGGAGGGATATGGGGGAATTCGTTCAAGTCCCGCACCCGCACGCCCAGAGGGGAAAGGAGCCGGGAGATCTCCTCCGTCTTGTGACGGTTATGGGTGCCGATGAGGATTTCCCGCATCAACCCTTATGGTCGTTGATCAGGTTCAGCGCGGAGCCGGCCTTGAACCAGCCGATCTGGTCGGCGGTGAGGGTGTGCTTAAGGGAGATCTTTTCCGTTCTGCCATCGGCATGTCGGAGGACGGCCCGCACTTCCCCGCCGGGGGCCAGGTCTTTCAGGCCCAGGATGCTGACCTTATCCCCGTCTTGGACCCTATCATAATCCTTGGGATCGGAAAAAGTAAGGGGGAGGATGCCCTGCTTCTTGAGATTCGTCTCGTGGATGCGGGCGAAGCTGCGGGTGATGACCGCGGCACACCCCAGGAACCTGGGGGACATGGCCGCGTGTTCCCGCGAAGAGCCCTCGCCGTAGTTCGCGTCACCCACCACGGCCCAGCGGAGCCCCTTGGCCTTGTAGGCCCGGGCGGTCTTGGGAGCGTCCCGGGTCGCTTCGCCCGTAAAAGCGCTGATGGCCCCGATCAGCATGTTGTCGCTGATCTTGTCCAGGTGGCCGCGGTATTTCAGCCAGGGCCCCGCGGGAGAGATGTGGTCCGTGGTGCACTTGCCTTTGGCTTTCAAAAGGATGGGGATCTCCGTAAAATCCTTGCCGTCCCAAATCGCAAAGGGCTCCAGGAGCTGAAGGCGGTCGCTCTTGGGGTCCACCACGATCTGGACCTTCGAGCCGTCCTTGGCGGGAGGGATGAAGCCCTCCATGGGGGCGATGAACCCTTTCCTGGGCAGGTCATCGGCCTTTTTGGGCGCGGAGAGTTTCATCTTCTTGCCGTCTTCCGTATCCAAAGTGTCCGTGAGGGGATTGAAACTCATGCGCCCGGCCAGGGCCATGGCCACGACGATCTCGGGGCTCGCGATGAAGGCCATCGTCTCGGCGTTGCCGTCGTTCCTTTTGGGGAAGTTGCGGTTGAAGGACGTCAAAATGGAGTTCTTCTCGCCCTGCTTGATGTCGTCCCTCTTCCACTGGCCGATGCAGGGCCCGCAGGCGTTTGCCAGGACGATGGCGCCGATGTCTTCCAGCGCTTTGACCTGCCCGTCCCGCTTGACCGTCTCATAGATCTGGTCGGAGCCAGGCGTCACCATGAGTTTGACGGCCGACTTCACATGGGCGGCCTTGGCTTGGAGGGCCACGTCCGCCACTCGGCTCAAGTCCTCATAAGAAGAATTGGTGCAGCTGCCGATGAGTGCGGTCGTGATCTTGTCCGGATAGTTCTTATCCTTGACGTCTTTGGCCATCTGGGAGATGGGGCGCGCCAGGTCCGGTGTGTGGGGGCCCACCACATAGGGCTCCAGCTTGGACAGGTCCAGCTCGATGACCTTCTCAAAATATTTTCCGGGGTTCTTTTCCACGTCTTCGTCGGCCGCGAGGAGGTCCCGGTTCTTGTCGGCGACTTCCGCGATGTCGGCCCGCTTGGTAGCCTTCAAGTAGGCCGCCATCCGCTCATCATAAGGAAATATGGAGGTGGTGGCGCCCAGCTCGGCGCCCATGTTGGTGATGGTCCCCTTGCCCGTGCAGCTGATGCTCCGGGCACCTGGGCCGAAATATTCCACGATGCGGTTGGTGCCGCCCTGGACGGTCAAGACGCCGCAGACATATAGGATGATATCTTTGGGGGAAGCCCAGCCGGAGAGTTCTCCGGTCAGGTGCACGCCCACCAGAGTGGGATGCTTGACCTCCCAGGGGAAGCCCGCCATCACATCCACGGCGTCCGCCCCGCCCACGCCCACCGCGATCATGCCGAGGCCCCCCGCATTGGGTGTATGGGAATCGGTGCCTATCATCATGCCGCCGGGGAACGCGTAGTTCTCGAGCACGACCTGGTGGATGATGCCGGAACCCGGCTTCCAGAACCCTATGCCGAATTTTTGGGAGGCGGAGCTTAAGAAATCGTAGACCTCTTTGTTCTCTTTCGCGGCGGTCTCCATGTCCTTGGCCGCGCCGAGGTAGGCGCGTATGAGGTGGTCACAATGGACCGTGGTGGGGACGGCGACTTGGGGGATCCGGGCCTGGGCGAACTGGAGTATGGCCATCTGGGCCGTGGCGTCCTGCATGGCGATGCGGTCCGGGCGTGTCTTTAAAATGACCTTGCCGGGGGAGAGCTCTTGGCTCTGGGGGTCGTCCAAGTGTCCGAAAAGCACCTTTTCCGACAAGGTGAGGGGGCGGCCAAGGCGCTTTCGCACAATTTCCAGGTTCTTCCGGGACGCGGCGTAGACCTTGGAGACGAGATCGGCGGTGATTTCGATCGGCATGGGATTTAATTCTATTATATCATGTTATAAAATGCATTCAGAGATGAAGGCAACGTGTATCGCGGGCTGGATGGCGCTGGTCCTGGCGGCAGGATCCTTCGCTGCACCGGTCGACGCGGATTTGAAAGCGAAAGCGGATTTCGCCAAGCATGCGGCCGCAGGAGGCCCCAAGTGTTTCCTTGATTACCAGCCGTGGTACGCGGCGGGCGGGGACCGCTGGACGCATTGGGATTTATTCGGCCACCGGCCGCGGGACATCGACTCCACGGACATCGCGGCGGTCCGCGCACCCTTGACGGGGCTCTATGATTCCGCGGACCCGGCCCTCATCGCTTACCACGTAAAACTCGCGAAGGCGATGGGAGTGGATGGGTATGTCGTCCATTGGGAAGGCGGCACGATATGGCATGATCAGAACATCCCTTCGATCCTGGACGAAGCCGGGCGGCAGGGGATCACCGTGGCTCTGCGATACAAATCGACCGTGGCCGGCGGGGACCGGAACCGCTTGAAAACGCATTTGAAATTCCTCCTGGAGCTCTATGCCGGCCATCCCGCCTATCAGAAGGTCGGAGGTCTTCCGGTCATCCATCTTTTTGACATGGTGGCGTCGGGGTTCTCCCCTTCCGATTACGCGCGCGTGGCGCGGGAACTGAAAGAAGAAGACGGCCGTGTCTTTATCCTTCTGGGAGATTCGACCCAGA
>MGUS01000074.1:0-3363 GCA_001800085.1 Elusimicrobia bacterium RIFCSPLOWO2_01_FULL_60_11
CGGATGCATCCCGAAATGAAATATCACGGCAACACAGACAGTCCGGTCCGTGAGTATCTGGGATTTGTCATCGGGCGGGCCATGGGCGCGAATACGGCGGAAGTCGTCCCTGCGCCAGGATATGTCTATAACTTGCTCGCGGCGATGACCTCTCCTGAAAGCCTGCCTCAAAAGACGGTCAAAGCCGCTGAATCGGCGGCGCTGGTTTTCAATGTCTTCACCAGGAAATGGGACCATTCCAGGGACATGATCCAAAAGGGCAGGGTCGAAGGGACTTTTGCAGCGTTCGACCATGACGTGGCGTTCAATCCCAGGATGAAAGGGATGAGAGGGTTCCTCAAGGCCGCAAACGAACAGATCGAGACCGAGGCCGCGGTGTGGGCCCGTCAAGAAAACGCCCGACTTTGGAATGAAGACGATTTTGACGCGGTCGTCGTTTGGCAGTCCATCGATAAGGTGAAAGCCCTGAACATCGACGAGGCCACCCAGGCGGTCCGATCGCACTTCGGCGAAAGCCGCGCTCTTGGCGGATACATCGCCATGCTGAAAGAGACCCAGGCGACCATAGAGGATAATGTGAAAGCCTATTACAAAAGCATCACCGGCAAGGATTTGCCGGCTGCTCCGGAGGCGGGTTCCCTCCAATCCATGCTCGCCGACCGCATCGTGGATTTCCTGCGCCGGTTCATGCCGGAAACATGGGCCATCGGCATTGCGAGCACGATAGAAGGATTGGGGGAGGAATCCTTCTTTCGCGGCGGGATGGTCTGGGGGATAGTAGTGCTTGCGGTGAGCCACCCTTGGGCGGCACCTTTGGCTTATCTTGCCCAGACGGGCATTTTTGGAGTGTCCCATGTCTATATGGAATGGAAGCTCGCTTTGAAGGCGGGGCAAAACATCACGTTCTGGGCCTTTGCCCGGCAATACCTCACCAGCCCGCCCATGATCAATCACATTGCATTTGGGGCCTTCACAGGCCTTCTCTCACTCGTCTCTTTCGCCGGCATCATCCATTTTGGTTTGTTCCAAGACCTCTCGCTCGCCCAGCTCTCATTCATGTCCGCCGTTCCTTCCGCCTTCCTCCACGCCGCCAACAACATCGCGGTGAGGATGAAGTGGACGGATTCCAAGTGGCTCGGGTGGATGAGGTTGCAGAGCACTCTTGGTTTAAATGAAAGGTTGGAAATGGTGAATGAACTGACACAGTTCATGCGGTTGCAGCTCGGCATACCGGAAGACGATTTAAAGACAGTCGTTGAACGGATGGATGAGGATCATCTGCGAAACGCTTATGAGCGCCGGTTCAATTTGGGATCGCCGTATTACAGAGAGTTATTCCTGAAAACCTGGGCCCAGGGCGCTTCCGAAGCCGCTGATGGGCTTGCCAGCGGAATCGTCACCACGCTGCCATTGAACACGAAAGGAGTTCTTGCGCTTGAGCGGGAGGTGCTGGGCAAATTGCATGTCGATTTTCAGCGTGAACTTCATGCCGATATCGAAGGTGAGAGAATATTTTCGGATAACCGCAATCCTGACAAAAAGGCCAGGATCGAATGGGCATGGATTCCGCAGCATAGTTTTTGGCTCCCGGTGGGGGCTGCCCGGATAGGCCAAAGCCGGTGGGCCAACCTTAAAACAATATTATCCCCGGGCGGGGCTGTCGTGAAAATCGGCGCGCAGATCACCAGCAAGCAAAGGTTGAAGCGTTTCATTCCCCGCGAAGGTGGATATGCGGTGTACGGGCGCACCTCGTTGTCCGGCCATGCGAACATAGGCATCGATCTCTCACCGTCCGGCCGCTCCCGAGGCCAATATAGTTTCATGAACAGCCGCCGACTCGGCCGTTTGTTTAAAGCCGAGATCGGCCAAGATTGGGTGGTGACCGGGTTTCGATTTGCCGGTGAAAAGCTTCCTTGGCGCTTACGGATCGCGGTGAAAAAGGACAAACTCGGCCAGAGGCGCGTGATAGAATCCCATGAAAGTTTTGTAGTTTTGAATGAAATCGAAGAAGAAGAAGGGCCATTTTGGCTTGAGGGTTTGCATGTTGTCCCGCCTTCTGAACCCGGAGCTGGCGCGGGTTTGTATGTTGGGTCCCGCAAAACTTTACTGGATGGCCGCACCGAACAAAATATATATGACCTGCCGGTTAAATATGGAAACCGTCCCGTGGAAGTACTTATCGCGAAGGGAGGGGTTCCGGTTTTTATCCTAGTAAAGGGAGATGCTGTCCGCGGTTTTGCAGATATCCACTTATGGCTTAAATCCATTGAAATCGAGACAACGGAAGGCAAGCGTCTTAAAACCATCAGTTCGCACGCTGATTCAGTACCGGTTGAAAACATTGAGCGTGCTTTGGATGAAGCGATGGATGGCTCAAGAGTCGTTGTAAAGAACGTCCGCATTGACCGAATATACCACAAAGTAAAAGGCAGCAGAGGGTATTATGCTTTTGGAATCGGGAAACAAAGGTTTTTCATTCCAACGCAACTTGCTCAGGACTTGCCGGGACAAACGTGGTCGGAGGTCGTCTATGAACGCGGCGTTGATGGGAAGTCCGTTCCAGTTTCAATTCGAATAGGGACATACTCAACTGATGATCCCCTAAGATTTGACGAGAGGAAGTTTCAGGTTATCGATGAACTCTCTTTGACGCGACATCATAGGAGTGAGCACAGATTTATTGCCGGCCCATCATTCAAAGCCGGCACCTCTTCCGACTTCTTGCCGCCCGCCCCCGCCTCGGTGCCGATCTTGGCACTGCAGGCGCTCAAAAAGCAGCTGTTCCCCGGCCTGGGCGACAGAACCGTCTATGGGCTTGGCTCGGTCCTGACTGCGGTCGAGATGGGCCTTCTCTATAACTTTGTGCCTGGGATCACAGACCTTGGGATTTGGGCGGCCGGTTTTGGAATTCTCCATCTGCTTCTCCTTTTGGCCGGGGGGCGCCGCGCGCGCGACGCCCTCACCGGGGGGCTCGGTTCCGGGATCATTTTCGCCTTCTACGCCTTCGATCCCCTGCCCGCCGCAGCTTTCCATGCCATATTCGACATCACGCTGCTTTCCATTTTCAGCGAAAACGCCGAAACGCCCAAAGATGTGGTTCCGGCATGGCGGGCTATCGCGCAAGCCGCGGGAAGGGAGGATTGGCATGCTTTACGGGCATTGAGCCATCTTCTTAAGGTGTGGCCTAGTTTGGGAAGTCCAGAGAATATTGAGGATGTGATAGTTCCCATCGCACAGGCAGCTGGAGTAGGTTCCGGAGCAGCTTTCGAGGCATTGGAAGAGTTTCTTCGGGCACGGCCGGAGATGAGGAGCGAGGAGAATTTAAGGAATGTGGTAGTTCCGGCATGGCGACTCATCGCACAG
>MGUS01000074.1:3400-5493 GCA_001800085.1 Elusimicrobia bacterium RIFCSPLOWO2_01_FULL_60_11
TCTTCCATGCATTGAGAGCGTTTGTTCAACCCGGTGTGCGGAGTTTGAAAAGTTTCAAGGACGCGGTGGTCGTGACATGGTGGCGGTCCGTCACGCAAACAGATACGGAGTATAGCAAGAATATTTTCCCGGCTTTGAAAGGACTAGGCGTGGAATCTGGCCGCAGGAAGGCCATCGGCAGTTTACTGGAACGATTCGCTTTGGGGAGTATGGCAGCATTTCTGCGCAGTCCCGACGAATACCATGAAATTATGATGCTGATGTTGAACATGGGATATCTGACCGACCCCGCGTTCAACCGTGCGATCACAACGGCAGGGGAACGGAAAGGGCTTCTGACCTGGCAATCTTCGCAAGGCATTCTGATGACAAGCTATGGAATCCTCAAGGAGTCCTCCTATCCGAATTTGCCTGAGACGCTCAGAATTCCAGTTCAACTTGGAATCGATGTGGACGCAGAGGACGCTTCTGCCAGAGCCAATCACGGTTTTGCGCGGAGCCGTTTGACCTATGGGAAGGAGCGTAAAAAGGTTGAATTTGAGGCCTTCCTTCCTACACTTGAAATGCTTCGCGGCGGCATTCCCGATCATCCCCGATTATTGGGGCTGGATACCAAAGGCCATGCCGTGTTCTACTTGCTGACGCATGGTGAAGTAGTCAGCGGCTGCATCCAGTTTGCAAAGTTTGCAGGCGAATATCGTGAGATCACAGGAGCTTTTGACGCCGGAGATGAATTTGATGGGGTTGCCTTTCAAAACCTAGGAGTGATGAACGCGTTACGCCTGGCGGTGAAGAACCAATGGCAGCGTGGCATTAGTGGACACTTGGAAGCTCTGCGAGATAGAGAGAATTTCGTTCGTGGGACAATCGGCAGAAAATTGCTGCAGATGATGGAGAACGATGCTTCAATGCGTTCGCAAAACATCCGAATTCTGTTTGGTGATTCTGCTGCGAAGGTTTTGAAGCTCCACCGCAAGAGCGCCGACATCCCGGCCCGAACCCTTTATGAAATCCTTCAATTGCTTGAGACCGAGGGATGGATCCCGGAACGGGGCAAGAAGGCAAATCCTCTTGGGAGGCCAGGGGTTTCGTTAAAGCTGTTGGAGCAGCTGGAGAAGGGTCATATTGGTTTTACGGTTAATGGAGAATCTTGGAATCCAAGAGAGAAGTGGGAAACCCCTCTGCCCGAAGGCGCTCAAATTGTCTTTCTATCGCCCGCCCCAGGCTCGCCCGAAGGCATCCGGCACATGCATTCCATCGGCCTTCCCGCATTATTTGAATCTTTGGATGGGGTCATGGGCAACAACAGGCATTTCGCGTCATTTAAACGCAACTGTCTGAATCCGGACTACACTTTCAACTTCTTCAAGCTGGCGCGGCTACCCGGAGCCCTTATCCGTACCGTCTTCGGCCGGCGTGCAGATGCCGGTCCCTATGTCCGCGAGGCCAGATATTCTGAAATGATAGAATCCGCCGCCGATAGCACCAAAGAAATAAATAAAGTGCAGCTTTTACTTCAGATAAGAAAACCGTTGACGGAAGATAGGGTCGAAGAATACTGGGAGAGGGCGGGATTGCGCCAAAATCCCGACCGGACCGATTATGAGACCCGAAGAGATATGGTTGACGCGCTCACCACTCTTTTTGCGACAGAGGCCGCGGCCATACGGACCGTGGCCGCCAGGGACCGCCAAAGCACGGTCCTCTCGCTCAAAGTTCCGGCTGACGGCAAGTTCACGCCGGAACAAAGACTGCAATTCTTGAACGCCTGGAGGAATCACGATGCCGCGGGCGGGAAGGATTTTGAGTTCCATGTCACCTTCACCTCCGAGGACCCCAAAATAACACCTGAAGACGCCATGTCGGCGCTTGAACTGATCGTGGCCGGACACCCGGATTCCAAACGGATCCAGGCAAGAGTCCGCGCAGAGAAGATTTTGAAGGTCACTTCCGACTTGAACGACGTGTACCGGCAGAACAAAGCCATCTTCAAGGACGCGGGGGATGGGTTGATCGTGCAATATTTGACGGAGCATGAACTGATATTCCTGTCCAGGACCGCCCAGGTCATCTACCGCATCATCGCCGGGTCC
>MGUS01000074.1:5673-7856 GCA_001800085.1 Elusimicrobia bacterium RIFCSPLOWO2_01_FULL_60_11
GATTTCTGCAACAACGGCCAGGACGGCGTGACCACGGTCAATAAGGAAAAGGTGGACCTGATCGTCCTGGACTGGATGATGCCCATCTTGAGCGGTTTTGAGGTGCTCAAGCTCCTCCAGAAGGATGAACACAAGGAGATCCCGGTCATCGTCATCACCGCCCGCGTCGCCGACGAATCCACGACCGACATGATCCGCCAGGAGATCAATGTGGCCGGTTTCTTCTCCAAACCCATCAAGCACCCCGAGATCCTGGCCTTGATCCATGAGATTTTGAACACCATCCCCCGCGAGAACAAAGGCTAAAAGACCTCCTGAATCCCGTGACACAGAACCCGCTTCCCGAAACCGCTTCGCTTCTTCAAATTCCCTGGACCCAAAAGAAATGGGTGCGCACGGCCGGAGTTGTCCTGGCCGTCATCGCCGCATTCTACGCCATGGTCTATGCCGATGTCGTCTTGAGGGCCCGCGACGCGTATCTGCAGGGAGAAAAATACATGCGTTGGCACGAAGACCCGCGCTTAAAGATGACGGAACTCAACTCCAAATATGAGAAGCAGAAGGCGGCCTTGGATGAGAAGCTGTCCAAGAAAAAAATAAATCAGGACGAATACGACCGCCAACTCGAGATAGCCGCTTTCGACAGGGACCGTCTGATGGAAGAATCCTCCGTCAAGTACGCTTATGTCTGGTATCAGACGGCTTACGAACTTTTCTCTCCGCCCGAATCCAGGTGGGTCCGACTTTCCCGGGAAAAAGCCCCTCTCGCCAAGGAAAAGTGGAAGGACGAACTGCGGGCGAAAAAAATCCCTTTTGAAGACTATATGCTGGAATAACCGCAGGGGCGATTCATGAATCGCCCCTACCGGACCTATTTCATCCTCTTTTTTTTCAGCATACTGACCCATCTCCCCGGCATCACCCTCCCTCTCCTCGACCACCACGCCTGGGCCCAGACCCTGCGCGCGTCCCAATCGAGGAATTACGTGGAGGACGGGATGCGCCTGCTCAAGCCGCGCTACGACTACATCGAGACCCTCGATCACGATACCGCCCCGCAATTTCCCCTTTACAGTTATCTGGTCGCGCTCCTCTACAAGGCCTTCGGCGTCCACGATTTCTTGGGCCGGGTCCTCTCCGCCGTATCCGCCGCCTTTTCCGCGGTCTTTCTCTATCTCCTGGCCGCGCGGTTCCTGGACGGGAAGACGGCTTTCTTGAGCGGCCTGGTCTTCTGCGTCATCCCCATCCGCGTCTACTTCATGCGGGCCTTCATGCCCGACGCCATGGCGGTCCTCTGCCTTGTGGCCGGGTTCTATTTCTTCCTGCGATGGGTCGATGAGGACCGCTTTTGGCCCTTTGGACTGGCCTCCTCGTTGCTTTTGACCCTGGCCCCTCTCCTTAAAATCGCCTATCTCTGGCTCCTCCTCGCCCCGGCCCTCTACGCGCTCAAGAAACGGGGCCCCGCTTTCCTTAAAGACCGCGGTTTTCTCCTGTTCTCCGCCGTCTTCACCCTCTCGGTGGCGGGCTGGTACGGCGGGGCCAACCCGGGGGCCGAGCGGTCCGCTGGGTTCCTCGGCCAGCTCACGAGCGAGATGGCCATCGTCAAGCAATGGACGGACCCCGGCTTTTGGAGCGCCCATTTCCTTTCGCGCTTCCCCGAACTCCTCACCACTTACGGCGGGCTTGTATTTTTTCTCGTTGGTTTCAGGAAAATCTGGAAAGAGAGGAACTTTTTCCCTCTGGCATGGTTCGGGGCCACGGTCCTCTACATCATGCTCTGCGGGCACTACGGGCGCGTGCACCAGTATGTTTCGCTCCCTTTCGCTCCCGTGAACGCGGTCTTCATCGCGGTTGGAATGGTTTTTCTTTGGAAGCCGCCCCTACGGGCCCTCTGCATCCTCCTGGCCCTCTCCATGCCTGTCCACGCCGCGCTCCGCATCCGCCACTGGTACCGGCCGGACCAGGCCTGGGTGCTGCGGGCGGGAGAATCCGTCCAAAAAATATCCGCCCCCGGCGACCTGTTCTTCGTCGCCTCCCCCAATCCGCCCTTTTATCTCTACCATATCCACCGCAGCGGCTGGGCCGCTCCCCTCCATGGCGACGGGATGCGCGCTTTTGAAGCCGCGCTCGCGAAGGGTGCCAGATTCCTTTTGGTCCCGTCCGGCGACCCTAATACGGACTGG
>MGUS01000074.1:7863-9188 GCA_001800085.1 Elusimicrobia bacterium RIFCSPLOWO2_01_FULL_60_11
CCCGCGCCTGGGCGGGCGAGAGGTATAGGGTGGCCATCGACGACCCTGAATTTGTGATCTATGAGATCCGTTAAAAACATCGCTTTGGGCCTGCTCTTTTTGCCTTTGACCCTGGCCACGCTTTGGCGGCTTCCCGCGGCTCTCCTGTCGCTCCAGAGCCGGATGAACGCCCTCGCCCTCATCGTTTCCGGGGCCCTGGCTTACGCCCTGGTCGAAGCGCTTTTTCAAAGGCCCATGCGCACCTATGTCTTCGGCCACGAGCTCACCCATGCCCTGGCAAGCATGGCGATGGGGGGGAAAGTGCATTCCTTCAACGTCTCCGCCAAAGGCGGCAGCGTGTCCCTCTCCAAGACGAACTTCATCGTGGCCTTGGCGCCCTACTGCGTCCCCATCTACACGCTCTTCGTCCTGCTCGCCTACTGGGCGTTCCGCAAGTTCCACTCCTTCGCACACCTGGGCACCGCCTTCTTTGTCCTGGTGGGCATGACGCTCGCGTTCCACGCCTCCCTCACGCTTTACGCCGTACGGCAGGACCAGCCCGACCTTAAGAGGACCGGCACCTTCTTTTCCGTCATCTTCATCGCTCTGGTGAACGCCTGGGTCCTGGCAGGCCTCTCCAAGATACTTTTTTGGGACAGTTTTGCGTCCAAGAGCTTTGCCTGGGGGGTTCTGCGGACACAGGCGGACATCTGGGCGTGGATTTGGGCGATGGGCGGCAATTTGGTAGAATTCATCCATTCCCGGATGAGACCGACATGAAACGCTCTTTTTTGGACATCCTCGCCTGCCCCGACTGCGGCTCCCCGCTCGCCCCATCTGTCCTGAAGGAAGAAAAATTCCGCGAGCCGGAGATCTGGGAAGGGCTCCTCCTCTGCCGCAAGTGCGTCAAGTCCTACCCCGTGGTGGAGGGCATCCCCCGCTTCGTGCCCAACGCCGAGCGGCTTTTCCCCGGGTTCTTTGAGAAGTATCCCGAAGCGTCCAAGATGTTCCCCGCCGCCTCCCAGGATGATTTCATCAAGGTCCACGGCAGCACGCAGGAACGCTTCGGGGCGGAGTGGATGAAATACCCCGGGCCCATGGCGGAGGACCGCGATGTTTTTCTGGCGGAAACCCAGATCCCCGCCAAGGATTGGGAAGGCATGAAAGTCCTGGACGGCGGCTGCGGCATGGGGCGCTACAGCCGCGTGGCCCACGGCCTGGGAGCCGGCGTCACGGCCCTCGACTTGAGCCCCGCCTTGATCCGCCTTCAGGACCTGGCCAAGGAATCGGAGCGGATGAACCTGGTCCAGGGCAACCTGATGCGCCCGCCTTTCCGCAAAGAGGTC
>MGUS01000074.1:9273-13074 GCA_001800085.1 Elusimicrobia bacterium RIFCSPLOWO2_01_FULL_60_11
CCCGCCTGGTCAAGCCCCAAGGCCGCCTCTCCGTGTGGGTCTATGGCGCGCCCGGGAAGTTCAAGGACTTCAAGACCAATCCCCTTCGCGCCGGCCGTGAAGGGCTGAAGAACATGATATTCTGGGTGTGGCTCACCGTCTGCGTCCGCGAGTTCTTGAGCGACACGCTCCGTCTTTTCACCGTCAGGATGCCTCACGATCTGCTCTACGCGCTCTGCTACCCTCTGGCCGCGTTGGGGAAAGTTCCCGGCGTCAAATATCTCACTTTCTCGGTCCATCCGCTCTGGCGCGTGCGGCTCCAGGAGAATTTCGACTGGCTCACGCCGCCCTACCAGAGCCACCACACCAAAGAGGAGCTGGCGGAGTGGTTCCGGGAGAACGGGTTCGAACCGCAGAAGACCCTGCCCCACGGATTTGTGCCCAAGCCGGGGATATCGGGGAGGAAAGGATGATCATCCGTCATGCCCGCGAAGGCGGGCATCCAGGCAGATGGATTCCCGCTTGCGCGGGAATGACAGTATTGTTGATGTCATTTTCATTTCTGTGGGCTGCGGTGGTCCCCGGCACTTTCCAGGCGGACGGCCCCAGAACGAAGAAAGCCATCGCGCTCACCTTCGATGACGGGCCGGGACTTTTCACGGAGCGGGTGCTGGAACTCCTGGACAAGCACAAAGTCAAGGCGACATTCTTCATGAACGGCGACCAGGTCCGGCTCCGCCCCCAGCTGGCCCGGGAAGTGGCCAAGCGGGGCCATGAAGTGGGCGACCACACCTGGAGCCACATGAATTTCTACGCGTTCGAGAAAAAAAACGGCGTTGAAAAAACGCGGGAAAAGGCAAGGGAAGAAATTAGAAAATCGAAAATAGAGATTGAGAAGACCTGCGGAGTCAAAGCCACGATATTAAGGATGCCGAACGGCTACCAACGGCCCTGGATGAAGGCCGTCGCCAAGGAATTCGGCTACGCCCTCGTGAACTGGACTTTCGGGGAGGATTGGCTGAAGATGCCGGAAGAGAAGATGACCGCGGAATATCTGGCCCAGGTGCGGCCCGGGGCCATCTTCCTTTTCCATGACGGCGGCAAAGGCCGGGAGAAGACATTGAACATCGTTCCCAAGCTCATTGAAAAGGCCCGGGAAAAGGGGCTCGCAGTCGTGACCGTGAGCGGGCTTCTGGATTAGAAGCGGGTCAGAGCGCGGATATAGACCGCGCGCTCGCTGCTGAAGGGGCTGGTCCTGTCGAAGGTGAAGGTGTAGTTCCCCATGGGGAAGCGGGACCAGTCGGAAAAACCCAGGCGGCTGGAATAGAAGAGCGGAACGTCCAGGCGGGAGCCGGCGTAAGGTCCCGGGCTCGGGCCCGAATAAGTCAAGCTGATGATGGATGTCTTTTCAGCGCGGCGGGAACGGACGTCCATCCATTCGTGGCGGATGGTGATGTTCTGGGGGGCCAGAATGAAATCGTGTTCAGCCAGGGAGAACTGGCGGGGGATCATCTCGTTCAATTCCCGCAGGCCGGGCACCAGGTTGATGAGGTCCATGGGCTCGTTGTATTTGTAGACCTCTTTCTGCGGCCGCAGCATGGCCTTGTTGAACAGGATCTGATGGCGGAGCATGCGGACGCGTTCGGTGTCTTCGGCGGATAAGGTAAAATGGGAGAATGCGGACAGGAACAATGAAATGACCAGGAAATTGCGGCGGGCCATGACATTAGTATATCTTTTTTTCCCCTGCCTCGTCGTCGGAACGGGACTCGCGCGCGCCATGTCGGCCACAGAACTGGTGGACAAGTCGAACGAGCTCCTGCGCGGGCAGTCCAGCCACGCGCGGGTGACCATGAAGATCGATACCCCGCGCTGGGAAAGGACGCTTGAGGTGGAGGTCTGGAACCAGGGCCGGCAGCGGGCCCTCATGCGCATCCAGGCGCCGGCCAAAGAGAGGGGCAACGGGACTTTGAGGATCGATAAAGAGATCTGGAACTGGCTGCCCGCGGTCGAGCGCGTCATCAAGATCCCTCCCTCCATGATGCAGGCCTCCTGGATGGGCTCGGATTTCACCTTTGACGACATGGTGAAAGCCGATTCCGTGGTCAAGGACTATACTCACAGCATACTCGAGGAAAAAAAAGAAGGGAACAGGACCGTATACAAGATCGAAGCCATCCCCAGGCCGGACGCTCCGGTCGTGTGGGGAAAAGTCCTGCTCACCATCTCTGAAGAAGAGGGACGGGTCCTGCCCGTGCAGGAGGAGGACTATTCCGAGCGGGGCGAACACATGCGCACCATCCGCTTCAGCGCGGTCAAAGAGCTGGGCGGGCGCGTCATCCCCACCAAGCTCGAATGCATCCCCCACAAGAAGCCGGGCCAGAAGACCACCCTCCTTTACAGGCAGTTCGACGTGGACGTCTCTTTTGGCGCCGATTTCTTCGGCCTTTCCACCCTGCAAAAGCCGCTGCAATGAAGCTGGTGGCGAAACTCGCCTGGAGGAACATCTGGCGCAACAAGCGCCGCACCCTCATCACCCTGGGCTCCATCGGCTTCGGGCTGGCCGCCCTCCTTTTTCAGCAGAGTTTGATCAAGAGTTTGCAGGACCAGCTGGTCGAAAAATCCACCCGCACCTACACGGCCCACCTTCAAGTCCAGTCCGCCAAGACCACGGACAACAAAGTGCCGGACTACCGCATCGAGGACCCTGAATCGGTCTATGAGGCGGTGGGCCGGACTCCGGGGATCGCGGCCTGGTCGCCCAAGATCATTTTCACGGGCCTCGTCTCGTCGCCCCTGACCTCCAAAGGGTCTTTGGTGGTGGGAGTCGACCCCGCGAAAGAGCCCACCTTGACCATCATCCAGTCCTATCTGGTGGAAGGCCGGTATCTTTCCGCATCCAATGACCGCGAGGTCATGATGGGGATCAAGCTCGCCAAAGAACTCGACTTGAAGCTCGGCGAAAAGCTCGTCATCATGGTGCAGGCGTCCGACGGGAGCTTGTCGGCCGAGGCCTTCCGCCTCGCCGGGGTCTACAAGACGGACAGTCCCGTCTATGACGGCCAGATCGTCTACATCCCGCTTTCCGCCTCCCAACGGCTCCTGGTCTGCGCTGACGAGGTCTCCATCGTGGGCGTCAAGGCCGGACGCATCGAGGACATCGACGCCATCCGCGAGAGGCTGCAGGCCGCGCTCAAAGGCCGGCCCGTTTCTGTGCTCACCTGGCGGGAGGCGGCCAGCGAGATCGTGAGCATCCAGAAATTCCAGAACGCGGTGCTCCTGGTGGTGCTCCTCATCATCTTCGCCATCGTGGCATTGGGGATATTCAACACGCTCCTCATGTCGCTCTTCGAGCGCATCCGGGAGTTCGGGCTCATGATGGCCCTGGGGGCCAAGCCGTCGCACGTGGCTTCGCTGATCCTTGTGGAATCGGCCATCCTGGGGATGCTGGGCATCGTCACGGGACTCACGCTCGGGTCCGCGGTCATATTCTATTTCTGCCAGAAGGGCATCCCTCTCCCCATCAGCGACGCCATGGGCTACTGGATGCCTTTCGACAAGGTCATCTTCCTTAAATTCACCTGGTTCGAGCACATCCTTTCCTGCCTGGCCGCGCTTTTGACCAGCGTCCTGGCGGCGATTTTTCCCGCCGTCCACGCGGCGAGGCTGAAACCGGCGGACGCGTTGAGGCACTATTGAATGATCATCATCGAGGATGTCAGGAAGATCTACCGGACCAAAGGCGAGACCATCGAAGCCCTCCGCGGAGTGAGTTTCAAGATTGAGTCGGGCGAATTCACCGCCATCGCCGGGCCTTCCGGG
>MGUS01000074.1:13119-14192 GCA_001800085.1 Elusimicrobia bacterium RIFCSPLOWO2_01_FULL_60_11
CCGACATCGGGAAAGATCCGGATCGATGGCCAAGACATCACGGTCCTCTCGGAAACGGAGCTTTGCGGCCTGCGCCTGAAAAAGATCGGTTTCATATTCCAGGCCTTCAATCTCATCCCCGTCCTCACCGTCCTGGAGAACGCGGAATACGTCCTGCTCCTTCAAGGAGTCCCCGCGCGGGTCCGCCGGAAAAAATGCGCGGACATCCTGGCCGAAGTGGGCTTGAAAGACCACCTCCACCGTTTCCCCGCGGAGCTTTCCGGGGGGCAGCAGCAGAGGGTGGCCGTGGCCCGCGCCATCGTCTCGGAGCCGGCCCTGGTGCTGGCGGACGAGCCCACGGCCAACCTGGATTCGCGCACCGCGGGGGACCTGCTGGACCTGATGGCCGCCTTGAACGAAAAGAGGAAAGTGACTTTCGTCTTCTCCAGCCACGATCCCCAGGTGCTCTCCCGCGCCCGGCGGGTGGTGAACCTGCATGACGGGCAGATTGTGGGATAACCCCTTCTCCCTGTTAAGGGAGAAGGTTGGGATGAGGGTTCCTTTAGCACTCGCCATCCTCTCCCTCTCCCTCTCCTTTACAAGGAGAGGGGAAGCTGCCGGGCTTTCCGGCTACGCCAAGACCCTGGATTTTGCCGCTCCTGCGAGGGAGAACGAAGGCGCGAAAGGGTTGAGCGGGAACAGATTCCGGCTGGAAGGGCGCTGGAATGACCGGCGCGAACGCGTCAACGCCCATCTGATCTCTGATTCGGAAGTCCTTTGGGGGACTTTGCTGGCATCGCAGCGGCAGGCCGTGAGCGGCCTCATCCCATCCGACGAGCTCTTTGAGCTGGACTGGGACCTGAACGAAAAGGAGAATTTCCTCTGGAGGGAGAACCTCCACCGCGCCTATGTCCAGGCCCGTCTGGGCAAGCTCGAAGCCCGGGCCGGCCGTCAGAGGATCGCCTGGGGCCAGGGGCGTCTCTGGAACCCCACGGACGCCGTCAACCCCTACAACCCCTTGAGCGTGGAAAGGCAGGAACGCCCCGGCTCTGACTTAGGAGACCTGCGCTGGAATTTTTCCGCGCTCACCTTCC
>MGUS01000074.1:14201-15664 GCA_001800085.1 Elusimicrobia bacterium RIFCSPLOWO2_01_FULL_60_11
TCTATGTCCCCAAGAGGAGCGCCCGCTGGGGAAAAAGTCTCATGCTCGCGCGCCTCAAAACCAACTTCTTCAAAACAGACCTGGAGTTCATGGGCGGCAAGCGCGGCGGGGAGAACATGATGGGCGCGGGCCACGCCTCGCAGGTCTTCGACGGCAGCTTCAGGTCGGAGACCGCCTACGTCTTTGATTCCGAGACCCGCAAAGATTTCGCCCGGGCGGCCGTATCCTACGACAGGAGCTTCAGTCTGCCCGGCACCCTCTATCTGCTCGGGGAATATCTCTACAACGGCATCGGCGAGCGCTCCCGCTTTGACTATGCCCGCGTGGTCTTGGACGCCCAGGGCCCGGCGTTCCTGGGGCGGGAATATATCGGTTTCGGCGCGGCGTACGACCTGACCGCGCTCTGGAAGGCCGAATGCTACGGCGTCATCAACTTGAGCGACGGCAGCGCGTTCTTGGGACCCAAACTCTCCTGGCAGGCGGCGGAGGACTTCGAGCTCGCGGGAGGATACCAGGTCTTCAACGGGCGGGACCGCACCGAATACGGGAACCTGAGGGACGTCGGGTTCATCCAGATCCAATGGTTCTTCAGCACGGGATCATCCGGAAAAAAATAGTAAAATAGCGTCATGCCCGGCAAAACAGTCATCATCGTGGCCATGCACGGCATGCCGCCCTCTGATTTTCCCAAGGACCAGCTTTCCGAGTGGGGCCGGCTCCATTCCACGGGGGCTTCCGGGAAAAGATATCTCGAGCTCGACGAGAACATCCGGAACTGGCCCCGCACGCTCGAGAACGACCCTTACCACGCGGCGTCCTACCGCCTGGCGGGTCGCATGAAGGAGCTCACGGGGCTCGAGGTCATCGTGGGCTTCAACGAATTCGCGAAACCTGGCATGGGCGAATCCTTCGACTTGGCGGTGCGCTCGGGGGCCACCCGGGTGGTGGTGGTCACCCCCATGATGACGCGCGGAGGCAGCCATTCCGAGAGCGACATCCCGGCCGAGATCGAAAAGGCCAAGGCCAGGTATCCGGCCCTGGCCGTGGGCTATGTCTGGCCTTTCGATGAAGGCAAGATCTCCGAGTTCCTGACCCGGCAGCTGGAGCCGTACCTCGCCTGAAGAATAAAAATCCCCTTCCCATCATCCTTTTCACCATATTCCTGGACCTGCTGGGATACGGCATCCTCATCCCCATCATGCCGCAGCTCCTGGCCAACCCTGATTTCCCCGGGTTCATCCTGGGCCATCCGGAATCCGTGCGGCGCGGATACATCCTTCTGGGGCTTCTGATCGCCGTTTTTCCCCTTTCGCAGTTCGTCGCGGCCCCCATCCTGGGCCAGATCTCCGACATGTTCGGCCGCAAAAAAATACTCGTCTTTTCCCTTCTGGGCACGGGGTTCTCCCACGCCCTGTTCGCCATCGGGATCCTGATGGGGAGCATCCCCGTCCTTTTCATCGCGC
>MGUS01000074.1:15715-15820 GCA_001800085.1 Elusimicrobia bacterium RIFCSPLOWO2_01_FULL_60_11
GGGTTCGTGGTGGGGCCGTTCCTGGGGGGAAAGTTCTCCGACCCTTCCCTGGTCTCCTGGTTCGACGCTTCCACCCCTTTCTGGTTCGCGGCGCTCTTGAGCGGG
>MGUS01000074.1:15988-17320 GCA_001800085.1 Elusimicrobia bacterium RIFCSPLOWO2_01_FULL_60_11
TTCTTCACTTCTTTCATCTCGGTGTATCTGATATCGAAGTTCGGTTTCGATCAGGGGCGGCTGGGGAATTTTTTCGCCTATGTAGGCTGCTGGATCGTCTTCACCCAGGCGGTCGTCACCCGGAGGGTGAGCCGGAGTTTTGCCGAGCCGCAAGTCCTCAAGGTTAGCATGATCGTCTGCGGGGCGGGGGTGCTGACCTACTTTTTGGCGGGGACGCCGGGGCAGCTTTATCTGGTGGTGCCCTTATTCGCGGTCTTCAACGGCTTATCGCAGGCCAATCTGGCCGGCCTGGTCTCCCGCTCCGTCGACGCCTCCATCCAGGGGGAGATCATGGGCATCAACTCCAGCATCCAGGCCTTCGCCCAGTCCATCCCTCCAATACTCGCGGGGTTCATGGCGGCCAACATTCGCCCGTCATTCCCGTTGCTGGTCTCGGGGAGCACCATCATTCTGGCCGGGGTTATTTTTCTGATCTTCTACAGGAAGGTCCAATTGCCGCACGCGGTGAACGGCGGTGAGTCGGTCTAGACGGCCTCGAACCAGGCCCGGGCGGTCTCCACAAGCTTCTTCCGCTTGAATCTCTCCCACCGCAGGGCGGCGTCGTCCTCATGGTAGAGGACGTTCCTGAACTTCCACACGGCGGAGACGCCGGTCAGCGAGCGCAAAAGCTTCTTCTGCAGGGTCCCCCGGGTCTCATTTTCCGTAAAATCCACCATCCATAAATAAAGGTCTTGGGAAGGCAGATTAGGGATCATCTCCAGATGCCCCGAACGGGAAAGCCATTCATAGACGGAATCGTGGTCGAATTCGTGCACCCGCACGATGCTGCCCGCCGACGGGCTCAGGTAGGCGAAGGACAGCTCCGCGCCCACTTCCATGTGGGAGGCGACCTGTTCCACGAGGGAAGATCGATTTATGTTCACAATTGAATATTTTAACATATTCTGCTAACCTCAATCGCATTGGGGAAAAGGAGGCCGTTCCCATGATCGAATACCGCTGTACCTGCGGCAAGTGGTTCAACCTCGCTGACGATCTCGCGGGGCAGAAAGTGGAGTGCTGTTTCTGCAATTCGGTCGGGACCGTCAAGGGTAGCGCCCAGGAAGCCGCGCCCGCCTCCCCGGCCGCCCCCGTCCGCGTGACGCCGTCCGCCGCCGGCGGCCCTCTTTCCTCATTCAAGGAACTATTCGGCAGGGCCTGGGGCCTCTATAAGAAGAAATTCCTCACGATGCTGGGCCTCATGCTCCTTTCCATCGTCCTCGTCCTCCTTTCGTTCTCCGGCATGCTCCCGTTCGTGTTGCTTGCCAAAATGATGGCAAGCATAAAGACCCC
>MGUS01000074.1:17377-17612 GCA_001800085.1 Elusimicrobia bacterium RIFCSPLOWO2_01_FULL_60_11
GACGAGCGCGGCCTATTTCCATGCCATCGCCTTTTCAGAATCAGGCGTCATGGAATCCCTCCGCCGCACGCGGGGTCTCGCCTGGGGATACATGGGATTCCTGGCTCTATGGAGTTTATTGGTCATGGGGGGTTCTTTGCTCCTGCTGATCCCTGGGATCCTCTTCGCGGTCTGGTTCATCCTCTCTCCGTTCGTCTATCTTGAGGAAGACGGCGGGAGCTTCGCCTCCCTCATG
>MGUS01000074.1:17651-19685 GCA_001800085.1 Elusimicrobia bacterium RIFCSPLOWO2_01_FULL_60_11
GCCCTGCGCCTTTTGGGGGTATGGCTGATTTACGCGCTGATCTCGGCCATTCCGTTCGTCGGCCAGCTCGCCGGATTCTTGCTGGGCCCGTTCCTTTTCATCCACATCTTCGTCGTCTATGAGGATTTGAAGCGCATCAAGGGCCCGACTCTGCCCGAACCCACGCGGGGGGCAAAGGCGGGGGTGCTGGTCACTGGACTGGCTGGATTCATCGCCATTCCCCTGGCGGCCATCCTCATCAGCGGCGCGGCATTGACGGGGATCCTGTTCAAGACGATGACGATGTTCAAGGGGGGGACGTTCAATCCCGCCGCCGTCATGCAGATGCAGAACAGGGGGTCCGGAAATTAAGGCGCGCCGCCCCACCATCCTCATCGCCGAAGATAATGAGGACATGGCCGGGGTCCTGGCGCGGCTCCTGGAACCCTAGATCAATCCTTGACCCATCCCTTCCGGGTCAGCCAGGCGGAGATCGTTTCGCCCGCCAGACGGTTGCCATCCGGGTTCCAATGGCCGTCAACTCTCCAATACAACCGGCGGCCGCTCTGCGCCCTGAAGACCGGCAGAAGGTCCAGATAAGGGACGTTCAGTTTTTCTGATATCATTTCAAGCGCTTTCCCGGGCGCGTCCATGCTGGGGGATATCTTGTATCTTGTCCCAAGGATGTGGGTGTAGACCTGTTCCCTCTGCGGGATGTAGACGATCAGCAGGCGGCTCCCGATGGAGGCCGCGTCCGCCTTCAACTTCCTCAGGTCTCCTTCGACGTTCTGGACCGCCGCGCGCCATGGATCCGTCTTGTCATCGACGCAAGTCGCTTCATCTTTGCCATCCAGCAGGAATCCGAAGACATGCGGGGCTTCATCATCCTTATCCTTGATGAGCTCGAACTTACTGCGGGAGGCGGCCTTGCTTGAGGGGTGACCCCCGACCTTTAAAAGCGAGACCCCCGTATGGAGCAAGCGGTAGGTGAAGATGTTCTTCTCAAGCCATGTCCTCGCGTATCTCGACCTGGAATCGATGAGCCACCGGCTGGTCACATTGTCTTTCAAAAGCTCGGTGTCCGGGCGCCCCTCGAAATCATTCAGGAATATGCAGACGACCGTCACCTTCGGGCGGTGAACTTTCATCATCCTCCGGTAGATGAGCTCGTACTGATTGGGGGAGAACCCGGACTGCCCGAGGTTGAGGAACTTTTTACCGGTCGTCCTTTCGATGACCTTCGCGCAAAGGTCATCCTGCTCCACTCCTTCGCCCATGATGAAGGAGTCCCCGAGCATCACGCCCCAAGGCGATCCATCGCCGGGATCGCCGCGGATCCCTATGCGGTCATCCCCGAGCCGCGCCGTTCTCACGGTGAAAGTGAACTCGGACTGGGAGGCGAGTTTTTTCTCCACGTCCGGCTTGAAAACTGCGCCCAAACCAGGTTCATAATAGTGGGTCTCGGACCTTTCCAGGGAATAGGCCGCCTTCTCCTGCTTGCTTTTCAAGATCTGCGGCTGCAGGCCGGGAAAAACCAAAAAAAACAGTTCCACCAGGACGAAAAAAATGGCCATCACGGACAGGTTGGCCTTCACTCTTTTTTCTCCACAACAGCGTGCTCCATAATGAGCATATCCATGCCGCTGTTCATGAAAGTGGAATAGGCGTTCTGCGGGGTGTTCACGATGGGTTCGCCTTTCAAGTTGTAGGAAGTGTTCAATATGACGGGGACTCCCGTGGCCTCGCCGAATTTCTCTATGAGGCGGTGGTAGCGGGGGTTCGTTTCCTTAGTAACGGTCTGGAGGCGGCCTGTGCCGTCGGCGTGGGTGATGGCGGGAAGGGCCGATCGCTGTTCTTTTTTGACCGGGGTGACGTAGAGCATGAAGCGGGCGGGATAGTGCTTTGCCGCATCCTGGATGTCGAAATATTTCTCACAATGTTCGAGAGGCACGCTCGGCGCGAAGGGCCGGAACGGCTCCCGGAACTTGATCTTGACGTTGATGATGTCCTTCATCTTGGGGTTGCCGGGGTCGGCGATGATGCTGCGGTTCCCGA
>MGUS01000074.1:19745-19861 GCA_001800085.1 Elusimicrobia bacterium RIFCSPLOWO2_01_FULL_60_11
AAGCGTCGATGACGCGGTCGTAGAGCTTTTCGTCGTCGTCGACCGCGTTGTAGGCGATCCCCGAACCTTTCAGGAAATCATGGACGGCGGCTTCGCCGTGGTCCTTGCCCCAGTAG
>MGUS01000074.1:19967-20593 GCA_001800085.1 Elusimicrobia bacterium RIFCSPLOWO2_01_FULL_60_11
GAATCTCCCGCCGCGGGCTGGATGTAGATCTCCTCGAACGGGGTCTCCGTGAGGATGCGGTAATTGGCCACGCTGTTCAGGGCGACGCCGCCCGCCATGCAGAGTTTTTTCAAGCCGGTGGCCTTCTGCAGGCTGCGCGCCATCTTGACCAGGATGTCCTCCGTCACTTTCTGGATGCTGGCCGCGATGTCCGCGTAGAACTGGTTGGCGGCGAGCTCGTCCGCGCCGGCGGGGTCGGGGTCGTCGAACAAGCTGGTCTTGGACGTGACGAACCGGGCCTTGGGGTCGCGCGGAGTGCCGAAGAGGTCCGTGAATTTGGAGGTGAAGGTCTTCTTGCGGCTGTAGTGGAAGGAGAAATAGGACATGTCCAGCGCGAAGCTCCCGTCGTCGAACACTTTGATGACTTTGTAGATCTTGTCCTGGTACTTGGGCTCCCCGTAGGGCGCCATGCCCATGACTTTGTATTCGCCCTCGTTGACTTCGAATCCCAGGAAGGCGGTGAACGCGGAATAGAGGAGCCCCAGGGAATGGGGGAACTTGATCTGGGATTCCATCTCGATCCTGTTCTGCCCTTTCCCGTCCCAGGTGGAGACGGCCCGCCCGCGGGTGGCCGTGGCCCATTCGCC
>MGUS01000074.1:20668-23933 GCA_001800085.1 Elusimicrobia bacterium RIFCSPLOWO2_01_FULL_60_11
GGAGAACAGAAGAAAGCGCTCGCGGCGTGGGAGAGGTGGTGTTCGGAGAAGAGGATCTTGGATTCGGGGATGCCGAGTTTCTCTTTCAGGTAAGTGCGCGCCCAGAGTTTTTCCGAAAGCCAGCTCATCATGGAATCGCGGAACACCACCCACGACCTCGGATAGGTGGCCAGGATGGAGAAGAGGAGACGCTCGAATTTCAAGAAAGGTTTTTCGTAGAAGACCACGTAATCCAGTTCCTGCGCGGTGATCTTGCCGGACTCCAGGCAGAACTTGACGGCCTGCGCGGGAAAGGAATAGTCGTGTTTCTTGCGGCTGAAGCGTTCCTCCTCGGCGGCGGCGATGAGGACGCCGTCTCGGATGAGGGCGGCCGCGGCGTCATGGTAAAAGCAGCTGATTCCAAGGATGTTCATCGGGGGGAGCTCAGAACTGGCGGAGGAATTCTTTCAGAGTCGATTGGGACGCGGGGTGGGGTTTCCAGCCGTTGGATGAAGCGCGCCTGATGTCCAGAGGGTCGCCGAAGAGGCGGATGCCAGCGCCCCAGGGCAGCACCGCCGTGAAATAGATCACGGTCAGGATCACGCGGGACATGAACGTCCCGAATATAAGGGAGAACTTCTTCCATGCCTCCCAAGCGGATCTCAGGGCTGCCATTTAGAACAGGACGTAGATGAAAGGGGCGAACACCGTGCCGTGGCTGACGATCAGGACCAGCCCGATGAAGAGGATGAGGAGCATCAGGGGGATGAGCCACCAGAGTTTCCTCTCCCAAAGGAAGCCCGTGAACTCTTTGATGATGGAAAGCTTGGATTTTATTTTTTCCAGCATGGTTCGGAGAGTGGATTGTAGCATATTTGATTATTTTAAAAAAATAATCCAAAGAACGTATTGCAAAATCAATTCATTAAGCTATAATGATTTCAGGAAAAGTTGTCGTAAGAGACTTCCTTAGCCGAGGAGGGCGTGATGAAGAGGAATGTGCTGATCATCGGGGCGGGCGGCGTGGCTCACGTCACCGCGCACAAGTGCGCCCAGAACAACGATATTTTGGGGGACATCTGCATCGCCTCCCGTACGCAGAAAAAATGCGATGAGATCATCGCGAGCATCCAGCGCAAAGACAACCTGAAGGACAGATCCAGAAAACTTTACTCCCGCCAGATCGACGCCCGGGACGTCCCCGCTCTCATCGAACTCATCAAAGAGACCAAGTCCGGCATCGTCATCAACCTGGGCATCGCCTATGTCAACATGTCGGTGCTGGAGGCCTGCATCGAGTCCGGCGCGGTCTACATGGACACGGCCATCCACGAAGAGCCCAACAAGGTCTGCGAGACCCCGCCCTGGTACGGCAATCATGAATGGAAACGGCGGGACCGCTGCAAGGAAAAAGGCGTCACCGCCATCCTCGGCGTCGGCTTCGACCCGGGCGTGGTGAACGCCTACGCCGCTCTCGCGGTCAAGAAATATTTCGACAAGATCGACACCATCGACATCATGGACGTGAACGCCGGCAGCCACGGCAGGTTCTTCGCCACCAACTTCGACCCCGAGATCAACTTCCGCGAATTCACGGGCACCATGTGGAACTGGATCGACCGCAAATGGGTGGCCAAAAAAGTGCATACGGAGAAATGGGTGTATGATTTTCCCGTGGTGGGGGAGCGCGCGGTCTACATGAACGGCCATGACGAGCTCCATTCCCTCTCCAAGAACATCAAGGCCAACAGCATCCGCTTCTGGATGGGTTTCAGCGACCACTACATCAACTGCTTCAACGTCCTGCACAAGATCGGCCTCCTCTCCGAGAAGAAAGTGAAGCTCTCGGACGGCCAGGAAGTGATCCCCTTGAAAGTCGTGAAGGCCTGCCTGCCGGACCCGTCCTCCCTCGCTCCCGACTACACCGGCAAGACCTGCATCGGCGACCTCGTGCGCGGCACCCAGGACGGCCAGTACAAGGAGATGTTCTTTTACAACACCTGCGACCACAAGGACTGCTACAACGAAGTGGAATCCCAGGCCGTCTCCTACACGGCCGGCGTTCCGCCCGTGGCCGCGGCGATCCTCGTGGCCAAAGGCGTTTGGGACCCCAAGACCATGGTCAACGTGGAAGAGCTGGACCCGGAACCGTTCCTGAAGCTGCTGGGGAAGATCGGCCTGCCCACGGAGATCCTGGACCGCACTCCTGTCGAATCCCTGGCGTAAGAAGTTCTCCCTGGTCCTCGCTTCGGCGTCCCCGAGGAGAAAAAAACTCCTGGCCGCGCTGCGGGTGCCGTTCAAGACCCTTCCGAGCCGTATCCCCGAGACCCGAAAGAACGGAGAGACCCCCGCCCGCATGGTGCGGCGTCTGGCCGTCCAAAAGGCGCTGGCCACGGCGCGAAAATTGAGGTCCCGCCCTTCTCTGGTCGTCGGTTCGGACACCGTGGTCGTCTTGAAAGGCAAAGTTTTCGGCAAACCCAGGTCGAGCGCTCACGCGTCAAGCATGCTGATGGAACTTTCCGGCAACATCCATCGGGTCTACACGGGAGTGGCCGTGGCGGATTCCGGGACTTTGAGGTCCGTGAGCGCCGTGGACGCCGCCCGGGTGAGATTCAGAAGGATTTCCCTGGACGAAGCGCGCTTCATCGGGCGCAAGCATCTGGACAAAGCGGGCTCCTACGCCTTTCAGGATGACGGCGACGGCCTCGTTCAGAGCGTGGATGGGGATTGGCAGACGGTCGTGGGGCTGCCGATGAGGACTTTGAAGCGGCTTTTGAATAAATTCCGATGATACGCATAGGCAACAGGACGATCGATACCCGGGTGCTCCTGGCACCCCTTTCCGCCTGTTCCGACCTGGCTTTCCGCCTGATCGCCCGGGAACAGGGGGCCAGGTTCGGCTTTTTTGAGATGTTCGAAGCCCATTCGGCCGTCCACGGCAACCCGAGATTCGAGAGGATGATCCGCACGGCCCCGGAAGACCGGCCGGTAGCCGCCCAGCTTTTGGGGACGGAGCCGGAACTCATGCTCAAAGCCGCCGAGATCATCCTTAAGAAAGCCCCCATCACGTTCCTGGACATCAATGCCGCCTGTCCCGCGCGCAAGGTCTACAAGAAGGGCGCGGGCGCCTGCCTCATGAACGATCCCGCCCCGCTCTACCGGGTGCTGGAACTGCTCTGCGCGCGCCTGCCCGTGCCCGTCACCGTGAAAATGAGGGTGGGCTTGAGCCAGGTGGACATTCCGCTTGCCGTCCGCTTCGCCAAGGGCTGTGAATCCGCGGGGGCCT
>MGUS01000075.1:0-6267 GCA_001800085.1 Elusimicrobia bacterium RIFCSPLOWO2_01_FULL_60_11
GGCGGTTTCTCTTCATCGTATTCACGATCCGCAAGGATAAGATCAGGGTGATTTCGGCGCGAGACATGCACCGCAAGGAAAGGAGGTTCTATCATGAAAAAATTAAAACCAATCCCCAGGTTTAAAAGCGAGAACGAAGAATTTGAGTTCTGGTCGAAGCGCGATTCGACGGAATATTTCGACTTGTCCAAGGCCAAGAGAGTGCGGTTCCCCAACCTGCGCAGGACGACCAAGCTGGTCGCCTTGAACATGCCCATTTCCTTGATCGACAAACTCAAGTATCTGGCGAACAAGAAGGACGTGGCTTATCAATCTCTGATGAAGCTCTTTTTGGACGACCGCGTGTCCCAAGAGCTGCGCAAAGCGTCTTAATTCATGTCTCTTTCCTGATCTCCGACGGAGAAATCTTGACAATGAGGTCGGGTTTAGATAAAATATGTTCCAACTCATGACGAAAAAGCGCAAGTCCCCGGCGGAAACGGCCCGGCAGATGAAGAAGCTGGTGGACGAGATCGTCGACTACGTCAATTCCGACCTGGTCCAGAGGAACGCCGAGCGCCTCCTGCCCGGCTTCTCCCGCGACAACCTCTTCGTCAAGCCCGAGGGCTGGGAGAAGTTCTTCCACGGGAACCGGACGAACGGAAACGGCAACGGTCAGAAGAACGGCTCCGGCCGCAAGGCCGACGGCGCGCGCACCCTCGCCGACCTGACCCGCGAGGAGCTCCTCGACCTGGTCATCGCCCGCTCCCAGGAATGGCTCCTTTCCAAGCAGGACCCGGACAAGGGTTTTTGGTGCGCGCCGCTCCTCGCGGACACCACCCTCGAATGCGACACCATCACCCTCTACGCCTACATGGGCTGGCTGGAATCCAAAAAAGACAAGGTCCGCCGCATGGCCGATTTCATACTCTCCAAACAGCTCCCCGACGGCGGCTGGAACATCTACAAGAACGGCCCTTCCGAGATCTCCGCCACGGTCAAGGGCTACTGGGCCTTGAAGATCGCGGGCCATTCTCCCGACGCTCCCTACATGGCCAAGGCCCGAACGCGCATCGGCGAGCTGGGGGGGATCCATAAGATCAATTCCTACGCCAAATTCTACATGGCGCTTTTCGGGCTCTACGACTGGCGGGGCGTGCCGGCCATCCCCACCGAGCTCATGCTTTTCCCCAAGTGGTTCTACTTCAACATCTATGAGATGTCCGCCTGGACGCGGGGCATCGTCATCCCCCTTTCCATCGTCTGGTCCGTGCGCCCCAAAAAGACCCTTCCTCCGTCCGCGCACTTGGACGAGCTCTTCGAGAAGGGCTTGCCCCGCTGGACCCCGGTGGGTTCTCCCGCTCCCGCGGACGAAGGCATCTTCTCCTGGCGCAAATTCTTCCTCATGTGGGACGGGTTCTTCAAAACGATGGAGGGTCGCGGGCCCCATTTCCTGCGCACCTGGTCCATGCGCCTGGCCCGCAACTGGATGATCAAGCACTTTGAGGATTCCGACGGCCTGGCCGCCATATTTCCGCCCATCGTGAATGCGGTGATGGCCCTGGAATGCCTGGGTTACCCCGAATCCCATCCCTATGTGCAGGGCCAGGTGAAGGCCCTGGAGGATTATGAGATTCCCATTCCCGAGTCGGACGCCCTGCAGATGCAGCCCTGTCTTTCGCCCATCTGGGACACGGCCCTATCGGTCATCTCCCTGGCCGAATCGGGCGTGCCGAGGGACCACGAATCCCTGGTGGCCGCCACGCGCTGGCTGGTGGACCTGGAGATCCGCCGCGAAGGCGACTGGCGGGTCAAGAACCCTTCCACCCAGCCCGGCGGCTGGGCCTTCGAGTTCAAGAACGATTTCTATCCCGACGTGGACGACACGGCCATGGTGCTTCTGGCCCTGCGCCATGTGAACCTTTCCGACGGCTACTTTTCCCGCGAGCGCGAAAAATCCTACCTGCGGGGCCTGAACTGGATGCTCTCCATGCAGGGCTCCAACGGCGGCTGGGCCGCTTTCGACCGGGACAACACCAAATTCATATTCGAGAAGATCCCTTTCGCCGACCACAACGCCATGATCGACCCGCCTTCGGCGGACATCACCGCGCGGGTGCTGGAATTGCTGGGCCATGTGGGCTACGACAAATCCTATCCCTGCGTGTGGGAAGCCCTTGAGTTCCTCAAGAAAGAGCAGGAGCCGGACGGTTCCTGGTACGGCCGCTGGGGCGTCAATTATGTCTACGGCACATGGCAGGTCCTGCGGGGGCTTTCGGCCATAGGCGAAGACATGAAATCCCCCTATGTTTTGAAAGCCGTGCGCTGGCTCAAGTCCGTTCAGAACGATGACGGCGGCTGGGGCGAGCGCTGCGACAGCTACGATGACCCGGCCCGCAAGGGTAAGGCGCCTTCCACCCCGTCCCAGACGGCCTGGGGCCTGATGGGCATGCTGGCCGCGGGGCTCCTGGACGACCCCGCGACCGAGAATGCCCTCGAGCATCTCCTCCGCACCCAGAATCCCGACGGGTCCTGGGATGAAGCGGAGTTCACGGGCACGGGGTTCCCCAAAGTGTTCTATCTCGAATACACCTATTACCGCAACTATTTCCCGCTTCTGGCTTTGGGCGCCTATCGGACAAAACAGTACACCAAGGAGAATTCATGGGCGTACCGTTAAGGATGAAGGTGGCCGTCGGGGCCTATGTCATCAAGCAGAAGCTGTCGGGCCGCAAAAAATATCCCCTCGTGATGATGCTGGAGCCCCTTTTTGCCTGCAACCTGGAATGCGCGGGCTGCGGCAAGATCCAGTACCCCACGGATATCTTGAAGAAGCGCCTGACCCCGCAGGAATGCTGGGATTCGGTGGAAGAGTGCGGGGCGCCGATCGTCACTGTCGCCGGCGGGGAACCGTTGGCCCACGCCGAGATCGACACCATCGTCAACGGCCTCATCCAGCGGAAGAAATTCGTCTATCTCTGCTCGAACGCCATCCTGCTCGAAAAGAACATGCACCGCTTCACGCCCTCGCCCTACCTCATCTTCTCCATCCATTTGGACGGCCTTGAAAAGACCCACGACCGCATGGTCTGCCGCGAAGGCGTATTCAAGACCGCGGTGGACGCCATCAAGTCAGCCAAGGCCAAAGGATTCAACGTGATGACCAACACGACCATCTTCGAGGGCGAAGACGTGGACGAGTTCCGGAGATTCTTTGATTACGCCATGAAGCTGGGCGTGGACGGCATGATGATATCGCCGGGCTACGCTTACGAGAAAGCGCCCCAGCAGGGCATCTTTTTAAAGCGCGACAACATCAAGAAGTGGTTCAGCAAGGCCATCGACGGCTGGCAGAAAAAGGGCTGGGACTTCAACCACAGCCCGCTCTACCTGGAATTCTTGTCCGGACGGCGGGAATACGACTGCACCGCCTGGGGCATCCCGTTAAGGAACGTCTTCGGCTGGCAGAAACCCTGTTACCTGATGGCGGAGGCGGGCTACGCCAAGACCTACAAAGAATTGCTCTCGACCACCGACTGGTCCAAGTACGGCCACAAGTCGGGCAACCCCAAGTGCGCCAACTGCATGGTCCATTCCGGATATGAGCCCACTTCCGTCGACGACACCTTCAGCCATCCTTTCCAGGCCATGAAAGTGGCCATGGGCTGGGGCTCTAAGAACGGTTCCTCTCCGAAAGAGAGCGTTCCAGCCGCTTGACCCGCTCCGCCTGCCTCAAGTACTTCTCTCGTTCTCCCGTCCTGCCGTAGATCTCCATGAACTTCTTCTGCGCTTCCAGGTCGTCCGTCACGTCATAGACATAGATGGAGTGCCCGATTTTTTTGACGGGCTCTCGGCTTAGCAGCCAGGAATAGAGCTCCCGGTCCGGAAAATAGACCGCCTGGAGGTTGGTGACGCTCACGGCGCAGAATTCTTTCTTGGGGCTCGCCGAATTAATGTGGCCGGACTTGGGATATTCCCAGACGGTGGGTAACCCCTGGGCCCTTATGCCGTAGGCCAGGGCGGGAGCCGTCCCAAAATAAGAAAGCAGGACTTCGCTTCCACCCTCGTCCTTTAAGAATCTCCCCAATCCCTTCAGGTCCTGCCCCCAGTCCAGGTTGGAATCCGAAAGATATCTCATGCCTTTGTCCGGCCCGCCCGCGGCGCGGTTGAAAAAGGCCAGGTAATCGGGCGCGGCGGAAAGCGTTTCCAGCGCCAGGACCGCGACGATGGCGGCCAGGACCGCTGTCTTCTTGGGAGCGATGCGCCCCGCGAATATGAGCAGGAGCGGGTAGGCCAGGAGGATGTGGCGCAGGCCGATGTTGAGTTTGGAGTTGACGGAAAAAGCCAGGAGCGCCGCAAGGGGCAGGAGGAGCAATGTTTCTTCGAACCGGAGGGACTTGGGTCTGAGCGCGGCTCCCAGGAGCGCCAACGCGATCAGGCCGATGGTGACCATCGGCGTTTTTAGAAGGAACGCAACGGGAAAATAGCTCTTCCAGCCGCCCGACGAGTACTCTCCCATGAAGAAAGCCCCGTGTCCGCGGGCATTATGATAAGAGCCGGAAAGGATGCCTCTGATGAATGAGTCGGGAAGGGGCAGATAACGCAAAAAGGGCGGGATCTCGAACAAGTGGGGAGTGAAGACCCTGTCGAAACCGTAAAGCAGGCAGAGCGTGGACCAGGAGAGGAATCCTATATTTACGATGTCCGTCCATGCCCGGCGGTCGCTTCCTCTTATGAGGACAAGGGCGGTGAATAGGACGGGCAAAATAAGGTTGTTGAATTTGGCTCCGAGGGCGAGCCCCAGCGTGATGCCGCAGGCGAGGATGTTCAGCGCGGTCCTTTTCTCGAAATAGAGGAGCGCGGAGTAAAGGAACGCGGCGGCCGCGGCCACCCCTCCCATGTCCGTCGTCACGAGTGAGCCGTGCGCGATCAGGTTGGGGCAGAACGCGAACATCCAGAGCGAGAAAATCCCGGCCCGCTCGCCGTAGAGTTTGCCCGCAAAAAGATAGATGATGAGACCCAGAATGAGGGCCAGAACGATCGAGACCGCGCGCGCGGCCAGAAGGAGCGTATCGGCCGGAACGCGGTTCTGATAAAGGAAGAGGTTGGCGTAGACATAGAGGTTGCCCTGGGGCCGGAGCGCCAACGGCACGGATTCGGAAACTTCGGGGGGCGGGATGCCGGGAAGCGAGGGGTCCATGAACCGCAGGGGCAGCCCGAAGAGTTCACGGATGAAAGGCGGGTGGCCGACGTCGTAGTCCTGGTGCTCCGTCACCGATATCAGGCGACTGATCGCCAGGTGCGCGGGTTCGTCATAGGTCGCGGACTTGTCCCGGGCGTGCCAAAAGGCCTGGGCCGCGAAGACGGCGAGGGGAAGGATCAACCCGAATTTAATTTTCATATTGACACAATATAACACTTATTATATAGTGAACGCTAGTAGATGGCAAAACATAGAAAGCCAAGCCGCACCCAAGCTCCCCAACCGCAGGCTCCCGTCCGCGACGTCATGGACATCAAAGCCCTCGCCGAATACTTGGGCATGGGTAAATCCAAGATCTACGCCCTTATCCGCATGAAAAAGATCCCGGCCAGCCGCATCGGGCGCCAGTACCGCTTTTCCAGGACCGTCATCGACCAATGGCTGAACGAACGGCTCATCACCAAAGACCGCGACTCGCAGATGTCGCTCTTTAAGGAAGGCCAACACTCATGAACGACGCTTTCATCTCCCGCCCCTCCCAGCCCTTCTTGAACCTTCCCCAATGGAACGACTGGCAGTGGCAGGTGTTGAACCAGATCACGGGCGTGCAGGACCTGGACCGGTGGATCTCCCTTTCCGTGGAAGAGAAGCGCGCCATCCAGTTCTCCTCCGGGCGGTTCCATTTCGCGCTCACGCCCTACTGGGTCTCCCTCATGGACCCGGAGGATTTCCTCTGCCCCATCCGGCGCCAGAGCGTGCCTTTGGACGAGGAGTTCCGCATGCAGCAGTATGAGGTCACGGATTTCATGTCCAACGGCATCAAAGCGGCCAACGGGCGGCTCCTGCATTCGTCCGCCGACCGCGCGGTGCTGTCCGTCCACTCCCAGTGCGCGGTCTACTGCCGTTTCTGCCCGCAGAGGAAGATGACGGAGGCCGCCGGCTCGTCCCTCACGGACGCGGAATGGCGCGAGGCCTGCTCTTATCTGGAAAAGCACCCGCAGATCCGCGAAGTGGTGATATCGGGCGGCGAGCCGCTCCTCTTGAACGACGATTTCTTGCAAAGGATCCTCACGGGCTTCAGATCC
>MGUS01000075.1:6279-7214 GCA_001800085.1 Elusimicrobia bacterium RIFCSPLOWO2_01_FULL_60_11
GGTGCTGCCGCAGCGCATCACGCCCAATCTGGCCAAGATCTTGAGGGACGCCCAGCCGGCCTACCTGGTGCTCCACGTCAACCACCCGAGGGAGATCACCCGGGAATTCGGCGAGGCCTGCCGCCTGCTCTCCGAACACGAGGTGCCCCTGGCGTCGGAGACCGTGCTGCTCCGCGAGATCAACGACAAGACGGCGGTGCTTTCCGAGCTTTTTTATTCTCTTTACGAGCGGAAGGTCCGCCCCTACCGCCTGCGGCAGAGCCTGCCTTCCCAGGGGACGGACCATTTCCGCGCGAGCATCACGTCGGGCCTGCGCCTGGCCGAATCCCTGCGGGCCTTGCTCCCCGGCCTGGCCCTGCCCGAATACGTCGTCGAGACGCTCGGCGGCAAGATCCCGCTCCGGACGGAATCCGTCCTCTCCCGCACGCGCAAGCGCGTGATCCTGCGCAACCACGAAGGCAAGGTCTTCGTCTATCCCGAGAAGATTTTTCAAGTTCCCTCTTGACGCCGTCGACGAAAAGTTACTATAATCCTCGGACATTCGAAATCATCCGTATCATTAAGGAGGCTTAACCCCCATGGCACAGAAAGTAGCTAAAGTCGGTGTGAAGAGAGCAGAAGGGTATCTCTATTTTATCGACAAGGGCGGAGACGTATCCCGCGCCAAGATGGCCCGCGGCGGCAAGAAAGGCGGCAAGCCCGAGAAAGTGACCAAAGCCGGCGTCAAGAAAGAAAAAGGCTACCTCTACTTCTTGGACAAGCAGGGTGACGTCGCCCGCGCCAAGATGGCCCGCAGATAAGAAAAAAACGGGGAAACTTTTCGTCATTTCCGCGCCGTCCGGCGCGGGAAAATCGACCCTAAGCGCCGAATTACTTCGGACCGTTCCTGACCTCGTCTATTCCGTCTCCCTCACCACCCGCTCACCGCGGAAGGG
>MGUS01000075.1:7246-8316 GCA_001800085.1 Elusimicrobia bacterium RIFCSPLOWO2_01_FULL_60_11
GCGGGAAGCGGGGGATTTCATTGAATCCGCCCAGGTCCATGGTTTCTGGTACGGGACGCCCAAGCGCGAGCTTGAGCTCCTCCTTTCCGGCGGGAAAGACGTCATCTTGGACATCGATGTGCAGGGGGGGCGGCAGATCAAGAGTTTGTTCCCCACAGCGGTCCTCGTCTTCATCGCGCCCCCGTCCATCAAAGAGCTGGAGCAGCGCCTGCGCAACCGCAGCCAGGATGACGAGGCGGCCATCCAGAAGCGCCTGGAGAACGCCCGTCAGGAGATCGCGGAGGCCGGAAACTACAAGTACCTGATATTGAACCGCGAGATCGCGGAATCGGTGAAGCGCCTGGAAGGTATCCTCTGGGCCGAGCGGTCCCGGATGAATCCCGAAGTCCTTAAAGGAGTCAAAAAGTAACATGAAAGAAGAAGATATCGAAGTCCAGCCCGCACTGCACGAGCCGCCCGCGGCCAGGGACTGGCACGCCATCGATGAACACACCCATGAGACCCTGGACAAGATGATCCTGGACGCCGACATCAACAAATACGACCTGGTCATCCTGGCGCGCCGCTGGGCCTATGAATTGATGAAAAAAGAGGGGGAGACCCGCTCCGCCCACAACCTGGTTCCGGATTCCGTCAAAGACATCCTCACGGCGAAAGTGAACCCCAAGACCATCAAGGACATGCCCCAGCTGAGATTCCTGGCCAAGAA
Organism: Elusimicrobia bacterium RIFCSPLOWO2_01_FULL_60_11; assembly: GCA_001800085.1. Lineage (GTDB taxonomy): Bacteria > Elusimicrobiota > Elusimicrobia > 2-02-FULL-39-32 > 2-02-FULL-39-32 > 2-01-FULL-60-11. The sequence continues at coordinate 7,956 of MGUS01000075.1, forward strand.
ACTCAAGGGCCCCACCACGGCCATCTTCGACAACATCGGCAAGGCCTCCCATAAAGAATCTGAACACGAGGAAAAACACAAAAAGAAGTAAGACCGTCCTGTTGGGGGTGAGCGGAAGCATCGCCTCCTACAAGGCCTGCGAACTCGCGCGCCGCCTGATGGACGCGGGGGCCGACGTCCACTGCCTCCTGACCCCTTCCGCCGCCAGATTCGTCTCCCCCCTCACATTCTCCGCGCTCTCCGGCAACCCCGTGGCCACCGACATCTGGGACGGCAAACTCTGGAGCATGGCCCACCTGGACCTGGCCGAAAAAGCGTCCCTCATGGTCATCGCGCCGGCTTCGGCCGACACTCTGGCCCG
>MGUS01000076.1:0-3785 GCA_001800085.1 Elusimicrobia bacterium RIFCSPLOWO2_01_FULL_60_11
AGAAAGCGGCCTCGGGGGACTTAGGCGCCGCAAAGGCGCCTTGCGCCGATAATAAAACCGTTAAAACTAGAAAAGTTTTGCGAGCCACTTGGCCAGGGGGGTGCCGGATATAGCCTGGGCGATCAGGTCGGGGTTGTCGGCGAACCCGGGATTCGAAGGCAGGGCAGCCAGGACGGGAACCTTCTTCTCTTTGAAGAACGCGAGGCCGCTCCGGCAGGCCAGGTCGTCGCCGTCGAAGAAATTGAGCACGATGCCCGCGCACTTGATCTTCTCTTTTTTAAGGGCCTCGAGGGTGAGGAGCGTATGGTTGATGGTGCCGAGAGCGGCCGTCGCAACCACGACGGCGGGGAGGCCGAGCCTGCGGATGAGATGGATGACGTCCCGGTCCCTGGTGAGGGGGACCCTCACGCCGCCCACGCCTTCCACCACCATGGCCGCGTGGCGGCGGCCCAGGGCCTGATAATCTTTCACGAGCTTCCGGAGATCGATCTTCTTTTTTTCCATCCGCGCCGATTCATAAGGGGCCAGGGGATTGGCGAGGAAAACGGGGTTCACCTCTTCCAGGCTGTCCTTCACGCCCGCGGCAAAGATCAGGTACTCCGCGTCTTCCTGCCCTCCCGAAGCGATGGGCTTCATCACCCCGACATCGACGCCTTTCTCTTTAAGGCAGCGCGCCATCCCCGCGGCAATGATGGTCTTGCCGACTCCCGTTCCCGTGGCCGTGACGAATATTCCCTTCATGACACCCTCCCTAGAACGCCCTCCAATGATCCGAGGAGCGCGTCGATATCGCTCTGACCGTGTTCCGTCGAAAGTGAGATGCGCAGGCGGCAGGCGCCCCGGGGCACCGTGGGCGGACGGATGGCCGGGACGAACACCCCCCGCGCTTTCAGTTCTTGCGAGACCCGCAGAGTCTTCTCCGTTTCCCCCGTTAAAATGGGGAGGATGGGGGTCGGGTGGCCCCGCAAGAGGACGGATTCTTCCGGAAAGCGTTCCTTGAGCTCTTTGCGCAGGTTCCGCGACAGGTCCTGAAGTCTTTTCCTCCGCCCGGGTTCCTCTATGACGATATCGAGGGCCGCGATGGCCGCCGCGCAGGAGGCGGGGGCCAGGGCCGTGGTGTAGATGAACGGGCGCGCGCGGTTCACCAGGAAATCGATCAGGTCCTTGGAGCCGCAGACGAACCCGCCTTGGGAGCCCAAGGCCTTGGAGAGGGTGCCCATCACGATGTCCGCGCCTTTATCCATATTCTTGAGCACCCCCGTGGCATGGGCGTCGTCGATCATGAGCCAAGCGCCGCGTTCCCGCGCCAATGCGGAGATCTTCGAGAGAGGAGCCAGGTCGCCGTCCATGGAAAAGAGAGAATCGGTCACGATGAGGCGCTTCCCGTATGATCCGGTCCTTTCAAGGGCTTTTTCCAGTGAGGGGACCGAACGATGTTCATAAACGAACAGGCGTGCCCGGGAAAGTTTCGCCGCGTCGATGAGGGAAGCATGGTTCAAACGGTCGGCGATGACCGCGTCGCCTTCCCCGAGAAGGGAGGCGATGACGCCCAGATTGGCCATGAAACCCGAAGGGAAGACCATGCAGGCCTCGGTGTTCTTGAACTTGGCCAGTTTTGATTCCAGCTCAAGGTGCAGGTCCGTCGTCCCGGAAATGAGGCGCGAAGACCTGCCCCCGGCCCCGTATTTTTCAAGGGCGGATGCGGCGGCGGCCTTCACCTTGGGGTGGCGGGAAAGCCCCAGGTAGTCGTTGGTGGAAAAATTTATGCAGTCATCGGGCAGGCGCGGCAACGAGCGCCAGAGGTTCTCCCCGCGGATCTTCTTCAGTTCCTCTTCGATGAATCTCTTCATGGCCTGCTCAACACGACCGCCCCGATGGGCCCCCCGAACCCGAATGAAAGAGAAAGGACATGATGGATCTCCTTTGAGATCCCCCGCCCCGGCGTATAGTCCAGGCCGCACCGCGGGTCGTTCTGTTCCAGGCCCGCCGTGGGCGGAACGAACCCGTCCCGCAAAGCCAGGCAGGATAGGCCCGCTTCCACGCTCCCTGCCGCGCCCAGAAGATGCCCGGTCGAGCCCTTTGTGCTTGAGACCGCCGTCTTTACCGCGCCGGAGCTAAAAACAAGCTTGACCGCCCGGGACTCGAGCGCGTCGTTGGCGGCCGTGCCGGTCCCGTGAAGGTTGATGTAGCCGATCTCCTCCGCTCGGATGTCCGCATCCGCCAGGGCCCTGGCCATGACGCGGGAGACGGAAGACCCGTCCTCCTTGAACCTCACGGGATGTTCGGAATCGGACCCCACCGCGCAGCCGGAGACTTCGGCCAATATCTTTGCGCCCCTCGCGCGGGCGTCGTCGGCCCTTTCCAGGACCAGGATGCCCGCGCCCTCTCCCATGATGAACCCGTCCCGCCGGATGTCGAAAGGCCGCGGCTCTTTGGAGAGGACCCCCAGATTTTTAAAACCGGATATGGTGAGAGGATGCAGGGAAGATTCGCAGGAGCCCGCGAGCACGGCGTCCGCGAGCCCTTCCTTGAGCCAACGGGAGCCGAGCAGGATGGAGTGGATGCCCGTGGCGCAGGCCGCCACCAGGTTCTGGGCGGGGCCTTCGAGGCGGAGTTTTTCCATCAGGAAGCGGAGGACCGAATCGGGATGGAACAGCACGCTTCCCTCGGCGCTCAAGACGGGCTTGGAAACGGAGACGGAACAGCCCACCCGTTGAGGGTCCGCATTGTCCAAGTCGAGGCCCGCCTGCGAAAGAGCTTCCACCGCGGCGCTCAAAGCGATGGGGAATATCCTGGGAGTGCCTTTGGGGGTGACGAAGGGCGCGTTCCTGACATAGAGCCCCATGTCATGGGGGAACTCTTCGGCATTGCGCACGGCCGCGACGGGCAGCCCTTGCCGCACCGCTGACCAGGTCTTCTCCCGGGAACAGCCCAGCGGCGTGATGAGCCCGATGCCCGTTACCACTATTTGTGACTTCATATCTTGTCCCCCCTCACCCCAACCCTCTCCACTAACGTGGAGAGGGAGTCAGAAATCAAGGATGGGAGACTAAATAACTCTAGATTCAAAGTTGAAGACCTGCCCGCTCGCAGACTTCTGCTTGGCCGTGAAAAGAACGAACTGAGCCAGCTCGCGGATGTCGGTCAGGCGCCCGAGCGTGTGCTCGGAACGGATGCGTTCCTCGTATTTCCCCCAAACGGCGCGTCCCATGTCGGTCAGGTGGAACCCGGGCAGGACCGCGTTCACGCGGATGTTGAAGCGCCCCAGCTCCTTGGCGGCGGATTTGGTGAGGGCGATGAGCCCCGCTTTGGAGGCGGCGTAGTTGGCGTTGCCCACGGAACCCCTCACCGCCACGATGGAGGAGATATTGATGATGGCGCCCTCTTTGCGCTCGATCATGGCCTTGGAACAGTCCCTCAGGCACCAGAACGCCCCGTTCAGATTGACCCGGACGACGTCCTCCCACTCCTCGTCCGTCATCTTGAGGATGGTGCGGTCCCGCGTGATTCCGGCATTGTTGACGAGGACATCGATGCGGCCCCAATTCTTCATGACTTCGGCGACCAGGGTCTGGACTTCTTTGGATTTGGAGACATCCGCCTTGAGGAGCAAGGGCTTGCTTCCCAGCCGTGCGACGGCCTTCTCCAATTCTTTGGCCTTGTCTTCGCTCCGCGAATAATTGATCGCCAAGCGGAACCCGTCCTTGGCAAAGGCAAGCGCGATCTCCCGCCCGATGCCGCGGGAAGCCCCCGTGACGAGCGCGACCGGCGCGTCGGCTTTCATT
>MGUS01000076.1:3799-10027 GCA_001800085.1 Elusimicrobia bacterium RIFCSPLOWO2_01_FULL_60_11
CCCAGGGCCAGGCGGGCCGCGAATATCAGGATGGCGAGGTAGCTGAAATTCAAGGCCCATCCCTTCAAAAGACCTTGATTGAACAAGATGGAAAACCCGTAATGCGAACGGTAGACGTCCATGAAATAAGTCAACGGCACCCACTGCGCAATCTCATAGAAGGGCTTGGGGAGGAGATTCACCGGATAGTAGATGCCGCAGAAGAGCATCACCACATGCGAGATGGCCCAGACGGCGATCTCGGCCCTTTGACCGTAGAGGAGCACCAGGATCCAGACGCAGATGCCGGCCAGGAGCGCCGTCCAAAATATCCCGACGAGGAACTGCAGGAAAGGCAGGAGTCCCGGGACGCTGAAACCAAAATACCTGCGGGAAAGCCAGAGTAGGATGACGAGGACGAAAGTCCCCCTCAAGATCCCGGTCATCCAGGACCCGAGCAGGCTGGGGACCAGCCCCGCGGGGGTAAGGAAAGTATGCTTGACGCTCTTGGACCAGACGTCGTAGAGGATGGAATAGCCCACGTCCAACTGTGTCACCTGGAGCACGCCGGAGGCGATGGCGCCGGTCAGGACGAAGCCGAGGGCGTTCTCGCCCAGCTTCAGGAACCCGCCCATGAGCCCGATGGTGAGCAAGGTCATGACGGGCCAGAAGAGGATCTCGATGACGAAGAAGACGTTGCGCTTGGCAAAGATGTAGTTGCGGTAGGCGAAGGCGAAGCTGTGGAGGAAGAAGAGGCGGATGGCTTCAAGCATTCAAGCTTAAGAACACTTCTTCAAGGTTCTGCGCCGATGAACGGCTCTTGAGTTCGGAGGGAGTTCCCAGGGCCAGGATGCGCCCTTTCTGGATGAAAGCGATGCGCTGCGCCAGCTGTTCGGCCTCTTTCATGTAGTGCGTGGTCAGGAGCACCGTGATCTTCTTCTCGCGGTTGAGCCGCTGGATGAAGCCGCGCAGCTTGATGGAGACATCCGGGTCCAGGCCGATGGTGGGTTCGTCCAGGAACAGGATCTCAGGGTCGTTCAAAAGCGCCTTGGCCAGGGCCAGGCGCTGCTTGGTGCCCGTGGAAAGCTCATCGAACCTGCGGTCCGCGTAGGGTTCCAGGGACAAGAGGCCGAGCAGTTCATCCGTCTTTTTCTTCAACGGCGCAAAGCCGATGCCGTAGAGCATGCCGTAGAACCGCAGGATCTCCCGCACGGTCATGCACCAGGGGAAGTTGCTGTTGCCCGAGCTCATGTTCAGCCGCGCGCGGAGTTTGTTGTGGAATTTGAGAGCGTCCATCCCGAACATCTCGATGCTCCCCTCATCGGGCTTGAGCAGGAGGGACAGGCAGTTGAGGAGCGTGGTCTTGCCCGCGCCGTTGGGCCCCAAGATGCCGAAGATCTCCCCCGCCTCCACCTCGATGCCGGCCCCGTCCAGGGCCCGGATGGGCTGGCCCGTGACGTCAGAAGCGTAGGTCTTCTTTAAGCCGTGAGCGCGGATGACGGACAAGGGGCCTCCTCGATCTCAAAGCCCAGGTCGCGGATGATGGCGAAGTCCTCTTCGGGCGCCTGGCCATTGGTGGTGAGATAGTCTCCGATGAATATGGAGTTGGCGGCGTAAAGCCCCAGGGGCTGGAGCCAGCGCAGCTGGACCTCTCTGCCGCCCGCGATGCGGATCTCGGAGGCCGGGTTCACGAGGCGGAAGAGGGCGAGGATCTTCAGGCACTTCTGCGGGCTCATCTGTTCTTCCCGCTCCAAGGGCGTTCCTTGGATCGCCATAAGGAAGTTGATGGGGATGGAATCCACCTTCATCTCCCTTAAAGTGAAGGCGAGCTCAACGATGTCGCCGTCGGCCTCGCCCATTCCGAAGAGGCAGCCGCTGCAGGAGGAAAGCCCGTGCGACTGGGCCGTCTGCACGGTGCTTTTCCGGTCCTGATAGTCGTGGGTGCTGCAGATGGAGCCGTAGTGGTTCTCGCTGGTGTTCAAGTTGTGGTTGTAAGCGTCCACCCCCGCGTCTTTCAGGGCCTTGGCCTGGTCCGGCGCCAGGAGCCCCAGGCAGACGCAGATCTCAAGGCCGGGATAATTCTCCCGGACTTTTTTGACCGCGCCGGAGATCTGCTCTATCTCGCCATCGGTGGGGCCCCGCCCGGAATTGACCATGCAGAAGCGCCGGGCCTTCGCGGCGGAGGCGCGCCCGGCCGCGGCCAGGATGTCGGCCTCGGGCAGGAAAGGGTACTTGCTGATGTCCGCTTTGGACCCTTTGGCCTGGGAGCAATAATTGCAGTCCTCCGGGCAGAGGCCGGACTTGGCGTTTAAAAGGAAATTCAGCTTGACGCGCTTTCCAAAATGCTTCCGGCGGACGCGGTAGGCGGCGTCGAGGAGAGCGAGCACCTCCTCATCCGGCGCGTTCAGGACGGCGAGCGCCTCCGCGCGGGAAACGCCTTCCCCATTCAGACTTTTTCCGGCCAGGTCGTTCCAGTTCATCCGGGTCACCTCGCTTGTAATGTCAACCCCGCTCATTCTTGCAGGTTGACATATATTGTAGTAAAATCCCTGACTTATGCGCTGGGTTTTACGCTCCAAACTGCACAAAGCGACGGTCACGGAATCCCGATTGGACTACATCGGGAGCATCACCATCGACGAACTCCTGATCAAGAAAGCCGGGTTCTGGCCGGGGGAGAAAGTCCTGGTGGCCTCTAACACCACCGGCAGGCGCCTGGAGACCTATGTCATCAAAGGGCCCAAAGGTTCGGGCATCATCTGCATGAACGGGGCGGCGGCGCACATCATCAAGGTAGGCGAGGAGATCATCGTGATGGGATTTGAACTGGCGTCCAAGCCGGTCAAGGCCAAGAACGTGTTGGTGGACGGAAGGAACAGGTTTAAGAGATACTTGTAATCAGGGGACACCTTACTTAATTCGCTGAATTAAGTAAGGTGTCCCCTTAATTCCCGGGGTTTCCTGCCGTATTCCGCCTCGATGATGGAGCGGATGCCCCCGCGCGAAGTGAACTCCCCTTTGATCGAAGCCCGCTTGGGCCTGCAGGCCGAAACAAAATCCTTCAAAATGCGGTTGACGGCGTTCTCGTAGAATATCCCCAGGTTGCGGTAGGCGTGGATGTAGAGCTTGAAGCTCTTGAGTTCCACGCACCAGCGGCCGGGGACATAGACCAGCGTGACGTCGGCAAAATCGGGCATGCCGGTCTTGGGGCACATCGAAGTGTATTCCGGGACCCGCAGGGTGATGGAGTAGTCCCGGAACTGGTTGGGAAATATCTCCAGCGACGGGAGTTTCGCGTCCAGGCCTTTTTTTGACAATCTCTGTTTTTCCTCAGGGGTCATTTCTTCCTCATTTTGGCGAACGATCCGGCGTCCCAGACCTTGACGGTCTTGTCCGCGCCGCCGGAGACCAGCCATCTCCCGTCCGGGCTGAAAGCGGCGGAAAGCACGGCCCCGCGGTGACCCGACAGCTTCACTTTCCTGCCGCGCGTGAAGTCCCAGACGGACACGTCGGGATCCCCGTTGCCCCCGAACGCCAGAAATCTGCGGCTCGGGGAGAAGGCCAGGGCTTTGACCTCGCAATCCTTCGAGGGGATGGTCTTCACCCTCCGAGCGGCCGCGACATCCCAGATTTTCACGGTATGGTCCGCCCCGCCGGAAGCCAGGCGGGCGCCATTCTTGCTGAACGCCAGGGCTGTGACCCCGCCCTTGTGCCCCGTGAGGACCGAGCGGACCGCCAGGCCGTTGCGGTCCAGAAGACGGATCTTGCCGTCGTCGCCCGATACCGCCAAAAACCTGTCATCATCCGAAAAAACGGCGAGATTCCCGTTCAGCGTCTTGACGGCCTCATAGGTGCGGCCGTTCAGCATCTTCACCTTGCCGCCCAGCAGCGCCGCCGCGAATGACTTGCCGTCCGGGGACTGCGCCAGGGCCGTGATCTTGGCATCGAGCTGTATCCGCTCAGCCGGGGCGTAGTCCGTAGCGCTGCGCAGGATGACGGTCTGGTCGTCGCTTCCCGAGATCAGATATTTTCCGTCGGGAGAATAGAAAGCGGAGTTCACGGAGTCCGAATGGTCCTTCCAGGTGCGCATGGGATGGAAATCTTTCATGTCCCAGAGGTTGATGGTGCCGCCTTCGCCCGCCGAAACGAGCACCTGGGAATCCGCCATGAAAGAGAGGGAATATACGCCTCCCGGATGGCCGGAAAGGGTCTTGACGGGGACGATCGCGTCATCCGCCCAGACCGCGGGAGCCAAGAACAAAGCGAGCAGAACCGCTGATATTCTCATGTTCAGTCCAGAAGCGGGTCTTTCAACCCCGCGTCTTTAAATCCTTTCGCGCGAAATATGCAGCTGTCGCAGACGCCGCAGGGTCTGCGCCCTCCTTCATAACAGGACCATGTCAGGCGGTAGGGCACTCCCAAGCCGGTCCCCAGCCGCACGATCTGAGCTTTGGTGAGGCGCACCAGGGGGGACAATATCCTGAGTTTTCCGCCCCGCGCACCGCGCCGTGTCCCAAGCACAGCCGCCTTTTCCATCGCCTTCAAATAGGCCGGACGGCAGTCCGGATAACCGCTGTAATCCACCGCGTTAGCCCCGATGACCACCGCTTCGGCCCCGACCGCATCCGCGCAGGAGAGCGCGAAACTCAAGAATATCGTGTTGCGCGCCGGCACGTAGGTTGAGGGGAGGCCGCTCCGGGACGTACGCAACGGTCCGCTCCGCCTCAACAAAGAACTGCCGCCCCAGGGCAGGCGGATGGGGACGACCTCGAACGAAGACATCGCTACCCGGGCCACTTTCATGGCGCTGGACATCTCTTTTCTGTGCCTCTGGCCGTAATCGAAACCGATGCAGTGCGTGTGATATCCCTCGGACTTGGCCCAGAAAAGCGCTGTGGCGCTGTCCAGCCCGCCCGAAAGAAGTACCACGGCCTTCTTCACGGCCCCCATTTTACTAATTTTGTAGAATGGCCGCCATGCCGCTCACGCTCTCGGATTTCGACTACGTTCTCCCTCCCGGACTCATCGCGCAAGAAGGGCTTCTTCAAAGGGACCAGGCCCGCCTGATGATCCTGAACCCTTCCGGCCGGCCAGCGCACGGCTCCATCCAAGACCTCCTGGACATATTTTCCGCCGGGGACGTCGTCGTCATCAACGACACCCGCGTCATCAAGGCGCGACTCATCGGCAAAAAGGACACGGGCCGCAAAGTGGACTGCCTCATCGTCTCCGGCGCGGGGGATGCGGCGGAAAAAGAGGCCCTCCTGCGGGGCAAGGCCTTCGCCCAGGGCGCCACCATGGAATTCCGGAGCCCTTCCGGGGAAACGCTCTCGGCCGAGGTCCTGGAATGGCTCGGGGGCTCCAAGTACAAGCTCCGCTTTTCCCGCCCCGAACTCATCGAGGAATGCGCGGCGCTCCCCCTGCCTCCTTATATTAAAAAGCCCCTGGCGGAACAGGAGCGCTACCAGACGGTCTACTCCCGCCACGCCGGCTCGCTCGCCGCGCCCACCGCCGGACTCCATTTCACCCCGGCCCTGATGGAGGCATTGAAGGCCAAGGGCGTGAAGTTCGCCACCCTCACGCTCCATGTCGGCATCGGGACCTTCGCCCCCATCCGCACCGAGGTCCTGGAAGAGATCAAGCTCCACGCCGAGTATTTTTCCGTGCCGGAAGAGGCAGCCAAGGAGGTCGACGCGGCGATCGCGGAAGGGCGGCGGCTTTTTGCCGTGGGGACCACTTCGGTGAGGACCTTGGAAACAGCCATGAACGGCGGAAAACTCTCAGCGGGAGAAGGCTGGACGGACATCTTCATAAACCCCGGCTATGTTTTCAAGACGCCGCTCTCAGGGATGCTCACCAACTTCCACCTGCCCAAGTCGAGCTTATTGCTTTTGACCTGCGCATTCGGCGGGCGGGAGAGGATATTGGAGGCCTATCGGGAAGCGGTGGAGAAGGAGTACAGGTTCTACAGTCTGGGGGACGCGATGCTGATCTTGAGGGAAACTAGATGATGGCTTTTTCTGACTCCGTGTCGAATAGGCGGATCTTGTCCATGTTGACCACGATGTCGATGTCCTGCTGGGGCTTGGCCGAGTTCTGCGGTTCCACCCGCGCGATGAGGCTGTTCTTCCCCGTGCTCAAGTAGAGGTACTTCTCCGCGCCCATCGGCTCCACGACGTCGACCGTGGCTTTGGTCCAGGACCCTTCGTGGATCTCCCCCGCATAAAAAAGCCGGTCGTAGATGTCCTC
>MGUS01000077.1 GCA_001800085.1 Elusimicrobia bacterium RIFCSPLOWO2_01_FULL_60_11
CATGGGAGGAGCGGCTTCTAGGGGATGTCCGGAGAGAGGGGATAGAACGAGCGCAAGTAAAACCGTGCGGAAAAACCATACGCAAAAATAACGCAATCCCCCCATTGCTCCCCCGATCTATGAACGATAATGTATCTGAACAACATGGATTTAACAGGCAAACCCCCAAAAGTCAAGGCGTGGGAAAAATAATTTTCACACGGGATTTGACAAGAAAACCGCCATATTGTATGTTATGAAGCTTCAATCGTTCTTATCATTAATTAAAAGGGGTGACCGAGAATGGCCGACACGTTCGTGGTTGTGAGCAAGATCAAAAAAGTCGTCAAGGAAGCAGGTTTCCGCACCGGAATGGATTATGTGACGTCCCTTTCCGCGAAGGTGGAAGGCATCATAAAAGAGTCCATCGAGAAGGTCAAGACCGCCGGCAACAAGAAGACCCTCGGCTCGGAAGATTTATAAACCAGGCGCAACACCCTCCTGTTCCCGCGCCCCTGGCGCCGGAACCTGAACAAGTAGAGAAGCTTTTTGACGCTCTGGCCCCCGGATACGACCGCTTCAACGCGGCCGCTTCCCTGGGACTGGATAAAGTATGGAGAAGGCGCCTAGCCAAGGACCTTCTCCGGGCCGTTCCCCAAGGCCCGGTGCTGGATGCCGGCTGCGGGACGGGCGACCTGATCTTTGAATGCGGGAAGCGGGACAGAACCCCCGCCGCGAGATACCTGGGAGCGGACCTGTCCCTCCCGATGCTGAGAGAAGCGCAAGGCAAAGTCCATCCACCGTCCTTATTCATGCAAGCCGACTGCGCGACGCTCCCTCTGGCAACGGGTTCGGTCAGCGCCGTGATGAGCGCGTTCGTTCTGCGGAACCTGCGCCTCGTCCTGGATAAGTCCCTCCAAGAGATGCTCCGCGTGCTCAAGCCCGGAGGTGAGGCCTTCCTTCTGGAAATGACGGTGCCCCGCTCTCCCTGGCTCAAGATCCCCCACCGCCTCTATTTGGAGGCGGTCCTCCCGCTCATAGGGCGCGCCGTTTTCGGCGCGCGCTGGTCGCGGGGATATCTCGCGGAAACGATCCTCAAATTTTGGCCGCCCGAAGAATTCACCCGCATGCTCTTGAAAGCGGGGTTCCGGGAGGCAGGGTACTCAACCATGACGGGAGGCCTGGCCGTTCTATACCATTGCAAGAAATGATGTGCTGCCTGACTGAATCTTTGCTCAACCCGGAATCCGCCGAATTCTTAAGACAATTCGGACAGATCGGGGTGTTCCTCGCCTTCGGGATATCCTTCGGCATCGGGAACCTTTTCCTCGCCTACCTTGTGCGCTCGCGGGGCCATGACCCGGTCTTCCGCACCACTTACGAGTGCGGTCCCGAAGCTATCGGCTCCCCCTTCGTCCAGCTCAACGTCCGCTTCTATGTCTTCGCCATGCTCTTCGTCCTCTTCGACGTGGAGACGCTTTTCATCTACCCCTGGGCCGTGGCCTACAAGTCGCTCGGGATGGCCGGTTTCCTGGAAATGCTGGCCTTCATAGGAGTCCTGGGACTCGGACTCGCGTACGCCTGGCGCAAAGGCGCGCTGCAATGGGAGTGATCTAATGGAAAAAAGCGTTCTGGACCGCCTGCCGGGGATCGCCCTGAACATGCCGGGCGGAAAAGTGATCATCTCCACGGCGGACTATTTCATCAACTGGTCGCGCAAATCCTCCATCTGGCCCATGACCTTCGGCCTGGCCTGCTGCGCCATCGAGATGATGGGCTCCTACGCTTCCCGCTTCGATTTCGACCGTTTCGGCGTCATCCCCCGCCCCACCCCGCGCCAGTCGGACCTCATGATCATCGCGGGCACCGTGGTGAAGAAGATGGCCCCCATGATCGAGCGCCTCTACCACCAGATGCCCGAACCGCGCTGGGTCATCTCCATGGGCGCCTGCGCCAACAAGGGCGGCCCTTACTACGATTCCTATTCGGTCTGCAAAGGCGTGGACAAGATCATCCCCGTGGACATCTACATCCCGGGCTGCCCCCCCCGCCCGGAGGCGCTCCAGTACGGCATGATGGAGCTCATGAAGAAGATCGAGAAGATGTCCATCGCCAAGAAACCCGAACTCCCGCCGCTTTCGAGGGTCCGATGACCCCCGCGTCCCTTTTTTCCACCATCCGCACCCACATCTCCGACATCAGGGAGATCCCGGCGCCGGAAGCCGTTGCTGGCGCGCCCGCCCACGAAGGCAAGCCCTACCGGGACCCCCTGCTGTTCGTGGACTGTCCCGCATCCAAATGGCTGGACCTGGCCCGCTTCCTTAAAGAAGACCCGCAGCTCGATTTCGATTTCCTCCTCATGGTGACCGCAGCGGACTATCTTGCCCCCGCGCCCAAAATGGACGTCATCTATCTCCTCTTCTCGATGAAGCACCGCCACAAGATGTTCGTCAAGCTCTCCGTGCCCCGCGAAGGCGCGTCGGTGCCGTCCGTCATGGGCCTATGGAAAACGGCCGACTGGCAGGAGCGCGAGGTCTACGACATGTACGGCATCCGTTTCGACGGCCACCTCAATTTGAAGCGCATCCTCATGTGGGACGGCTTCACCGGCTGGCCCATGCGCAAGGACTATGTCCACATCCCGGACCGATATGACGACTGAAGTCATCAAGATCAAGGGCGCGGACCTCCAGACCGAGGAGATGATCCTGAACCTCGGGCCCCAGCACCCCTCCACCCACGGGGTGCTCCGGGTGATCCTGAAGCTGGACGGCGAGGTCATCATCGCCGCCGAGCCGGAAGTGGGTTACCTGCACCGGGGCACCGAAAAACTGGCCGAGAACCGCACCTATCCCCAGATGCTCGTCATCTCCGACCGCTGGGATTACCTCTCCGCCATGTCCAACAACCTGGTCTGGTGCCTGGCCGTGGAGAAACTGCTCCAGATCAAGCCGCCCGAGAAAGCCGATCACCTGCGCGTCATCATGGTGGAACTCAATCGCATCGCCTCCCACCTGGTCTTCTTCGGCACCTACGGCATCGACATAGGCGCCTACACCCCTTTCCTCCACGCCTTCCGCGAGCGCGAGAAGATCCTGGACCTGTTCGAAGAAGTTTCGGGCGCGCGCATGACCTACAACTATATCCGCATCGGCGGCGTCATGGCCGACCTGCCCGCCGACTGGGTGGGCAAGTGCCGGTCGTTCCTGGAATGGATGAAGGACCGTTTCCCCGAATACGACACCCTGCTCACGGGCAACCCCATTTTCCAGGACCGTACCAAGGGTATCGGCGTCCTCTCCCAGGCGCAGGCCATCACTTACGGCGTGACCGGCCCCAACCTGCGCGGCTCGGGGATCAATTTCGACCTCCGAAAGGACGAACCCTACTGCTCCTATGAAAAATTCAAGTTCGACGTCCCCACGGGCGCCAACGGCGACTGCTGGGACCGCTACTGGGTGCGCATCCAGGAGATGAAGGAGTCCGTCAAGATCGTGGAGCAGGCCCTGGACGGCCTGCCCGCGGGCGAGACCAACGCCAAGGTCCCTCGCATCCTCCGGCCGCCCATGGGCGAGACCTACGCGCAGATTGAAGCCCCGCGCGGCTCCCTCGGCATCTACACCATCTCGGACGCCAACGACAAGCCCTACCGCGTGCATGTCCGCGCGCCTTCCTTTATAAACCTGACCATGCTCCAGGAGATCCTCGTGGGCCAGAAAGTTTCGGATGTGGTGGCCACTCTCGGGAGCATCGACATCGTTCTTGGAGAAGTGGACCGATGATCCTGCCTGTCTGGACCATCGGACAAAAGCGCGCCGCGGGAGTGCTCTCGGGCGTCATCGCCGCGGCCGTGGGCATCGCTCTCGCCGTAGGCGAGCTCCCCGTCCGCATCGCCCAGATATGGGAATCCGTCCTGGGTTTGGCGGCGAAGAAAGCGGTCCCGGCGATCGTCATGGACATCGCTTCCATGGTCATCCAGTGCTCCGTCATCATCGGCTTCATCTCCGTCGCGGTCATGTTCATGGTCTGGTGGGAAAGAAAGGTCTCGGCCCACATGCAGAGCCGGCTCGGCCCCATGGAGACGGGCGGCTGGCACGGCTGGGCGCAGACCATCGCGGACGCCATCAAGCTCCTCCTTAAAGAGGACATCGTGCCGGAGCACGCGTCCCCCTGGGTCCATTTCCTGGCCCCGGTCGTCACATTCGTCCCCGCTTTCCTCTGCTACGCGGCACTCCCCTTCGGAGACAAGACCATATCGGTGGACCTGGACGTGGGCATCCTCTACATCTTCGCCATATCGGGCATTTCGGTGCTGGGCATCATCATGGCGGGCTGGGGGGGCGGCAACAAATATTCCATGCTGGGCGGCCTGCGCGCGGCGGCCCAGTCCGTGTCCTACGAGATCCCCCGCGTCCTCTCCGTGGTGCCCATCCTCATGATCGCGGGCTCGATGAAGCTCACAGCGATCGCGGCGTACCAATCGGAGCCGGTCTCCTGGCTGCCTTTCCTTCCCAAGTGGTTCATCTTCTACCCTTTCATCGGCCAGGTGTCGTTCCTCATCTTCCTCATCTGCTCCGTGGCGGAGACCAACCGCACCCCTTTCGACATCGCCGAGGCCGAGTCCGAGCTGGTGGCCGGCTTCCACACGGAATATTCCGGCATGAAATTCTCCTTCTTCTTCCTCGCCGAGTACGCCTTCGTGTTCCTTTCCTCGGGCATGACGGCGGCGCTTTTTCTGGGCGGCGGCTCGGGGCCGCTCCTGCCTTCGTGGTTCTGGTTCCTCATCAAGACCTTCGCGGTGGTCTTCCTCTTCCTCTGGTTCCGCTGGACCTTCCCCCGCATGCGGGTGGACCGGCTCATGGAATTCTGCTGGAAGTTCCTCCTGCCCTGGAGCTTCGTCAACATCCTCGTCACGGGAGCCTGGCTCATCCTCCGATGATCGGCTATTTCACCAACATCTATAAGGTATCGGCCGCGCTGCTCGAAGGCATGTGGGTCACGTTCAAGTGGATGTTCCGCCCTTCCATGACGGTGCAGTATCCCCACGAAAAGCTCACGCCCCCCGAGCGCTTCCGCGGCACCCTCGTTTTCGACAAGGATTCCTGCACGGCCTGCAACCTCTGCGTCAAGGCCTGCCCCACGGCCTGCATCACGCTCGAACCCTATGTGGACCCGGCCACGAACAAGCGCCTGGCCAAGATCAACTGGTACCAGATCGATTTCGGCAAGTGCAACTACTGCCGGCTCTGCGAAGAGGCCTGCCCCACCAAGCCGGTCAAGTCCGTGAGGCATTCGCACGGCTATGAGTGGGCCATGACGGACAGGAAAGAGATGAACGTCAAGTGGGTGCGGCCGTGATCGAAGCGGGCATCTTCTACCTCGTGGCCGCGCTCCTGACCGGCTGCGCCGTCATGGTGGTCACCCTGCGGGGGCTTTTCGCCTCCGCGCTCTATCTGGCCGCCGCGCTCTCGCTGGTCGGCGCTCTCTTCGCCATGCTGGGGGCCGATTTCCTCTTTGCCGTGCAGATCCTGCTCTATGTGGGCGGCGTGCTGGTCATCATCGCTTTCGCCGTCATGTTGACCAACTCCGAGCAGCTCAAGTCCGAGCCCCAGACGAACCGGCAGTGGGGGCCGGCCCTGCTCCTTTGCCTGGGCCTGATCCTCATGGTTCTGGTGGGCGTGCGCAGGCACTCTTTTGTCAGCGTGCCCGCCGAGATCGGGCCCACGACGAAATCCATGGGCTTCCTGCTCCTGGGCGGGCAGATCCTCCCCTTTGAAGCGGTCTCCCTGGTCCTCCTGGCCTCCCTTTTGGGCGCCGTGATGTTCTCGAGAAAGGAAAGGGGTCAGACCCCTGCGGGGTCAGACCCCGGCAAGGAGAGCTGATGGAGGGCTGCCATGTGGGGCTCACGCAGTACCTGGCTTTGGGCGCCGTCCTTTTCGGCATCGGCATGTTCGGCGTGCTCACGCGCAGGAACATCATCGGCATCCTGATGTCCA
>MGUS01000078.1:0-613 GCA_001800085.1 Elusimicrobia bacterium RIFCSPLOWO2_01_FULL_60_11
CCTGATCGTGCGGCACTATGAAGGATTTTTGAAGCAGAACCGCATCAAGGGACGTTGGTTCAACGTCCGCTAGTTCTTTGAAACTTTCAATCCTGGGGCCTCCGGGATCGGGCAAAGGCACCCAGTCCGTGCGGCTGGCCGACCGTCTGGGGATCGTCCACATCTCCACGGGCGACATCCTGCGTACCGCCGTCAAGGACAAGACGTCCCTGGGCAAGAAGGCGCATGAGTTCATCAACAGCGGCAACCTGGTGCCGGACGACGTCATGATCGGCATCGTGAAAGAACGCATATCCGAGAAGGACTGCGCCAAAGGGTTCATCCTGGACGGGTTCCCGCGCACCATCCCCCAGGCGGAGATGCTGGATGCCATCGTGCCCCTGGACGCCGTGATATTCTTCGACGTTTCGGAAGAGGAATGCGTCAGGCGCCTGACGACGCGCCGGATCTGCCCCAAATGCGGGCTGATTTACAACCCGGCCACGCACCCGCCTCTTAGGGAAGGCAAATGCGACAAGTGCGGGGGGAGCATCGCGACCCGGGATGACGACAAGCCCGAGACCGTGCGGGAGCGTCTGAAGGTCTACGCCAAGTCGACCGAGCCGCTCGTCAA
>MGUS01000078.1:622-5276 GCA_001800085.1 Elusimicrobia bacterium RIFCSPLOWO2_01_FULL_60_11
GCCGCTCGTCAAATTTTATAAGAAGGACGGCCGCCTCCTGCCGCTGAACGCGGGCGAGGAGCCGGATGTGGTCTTTGAGAACCTGGTATCACTCGTGATGAAACATGAGCGTGGCGGAACGGCGCGTCGAGCTTAAGACGTCCAAGGAGATCGACGCTCTCCGCGCGGCCGGCCGGCTGGCCGCGAGGCTGCTGGACGCGGTCTGCAAGGAAGCGGGGTCCGGCGTCACCACGGACGACCTGGACCGCGTGAGCGCGGAGTTCATCCGGAAGAACGGGGCCAGACCGGCGTTCCTGGGATACCGGGGGTTCCCGAAGACGGTCTGCCTCTCCGTGAACGACGAAGTGGTCCACGGCATCCCGGGCCCGAGGAAGCTGGCCGAAGGCGACATTTTAGGCGTGGACGTGGGGATTCTTTTAAATGGCTGGTATGGCGACACCGCGCGCACCGTGGCGGTGGGGAAAATTTCAGCCGGGGCGCAGAAGCTTCTGGACGTTTCCAAAGAGTCATTGGAACAGTCCATGAGAGCGGCCTTGGCGGGCGGACGGCTCGGAGATGTCTCGTACGCGATGCAGTCCGTGGTTGAACAGGCCGGGTTCAGCGTTGTGCGGGAATACGGCGGCCACGGCATCGGGCGCGCGCTCCACGAAGACCCGCATGTTCCCTGTCTGGGCAAGGCGGGGACCGGGATGCGCCTCACGCCCGGGCTCGTGCTGGCCCTGGAA
Source organism: Elusimicrobia bacterium RIFCSPLOWO2_01_FULL_60_11 (assembly GCA_001800085.1). Lineage (GTDB taxonomy): Bacteria > Elusimicrobiota > Elusimicrobia > 2-02-FULL-39-32 > 2-02-FULL-39-32 > 2-01-FULL-60-11. The sequence goes on from MGUS01000078.1 coordinate 1,348, forward strand.
GTCATGGCCAACGAAGGGAAGCAAGACATCGACCACAAGCAAGACGGCTGGACGGTGGTGACGAAAGACGGCTCGCTCTCGGCGCATTTTGAGCACACGGTGGCTATCACCGAAGACGGAACGGAGGTCCTTACAAGGATTTGATCCATGGCTAAAGAAGAGAAGATAGAAGTCGAAGGCAGAGTTTTAGAAGCCCTCCCCAACGCGATGTTCCGCGTGGAGATCGAGGGAGGGCATGTGGTCCTGGCGCACATTTCGGGGAAGATGCGGATGCATTACATCCGCATCCTCCGGGGGGACAAAGTCCGCATCGAACTGTCCCCGTACGACCTGACCCGCGGCCGCATCATTTACCGCGGAGAAAAAAGGGAGCCGCAGCCCAACAACGGAGCCAAATAAATGAAAGTAAGAGCGTCGGTCAAAAAAATCTGCAATAAGTGCCGCGTCATCAGGCGCAAGGGAGTCGTGCGGGTGGTGTGCACGGACCTGCGCCACAAGCAGCGGCAGGGATAAGGAGAACCAGCTATGGCACGGATCGCCGGAATCGAATTACCGAAAGAAAAGAGAGTGGAGATCGGGCTCGCCTACATCTACGGCGTGGGGAGACCTTTGGCCTTGAAGATCTGCCGCGAAGCGGGAGTGGACCTGGGCGTGCGCATCAAGGACCTCACCGACGGGGACGTCAGCAAGATCAACAATTTCATCGCCCAGAACGTGAAAGTGGAGGGCGATCTGCGCCGCGAGATCCAGGGCAACATCCGCCGATTGATCGACATCGGCTCGTACCGGGGGCTGCGCCACAGGCGCAACCTCCCGACTCGCGGGCAAAGGACGAAGACGAACGCGCGCACGAGGCGCGGCAGGCGCAAGACGGTGGGCTCGGCCAAGGTTGAAAAGCCGGCAGCCGCGGCGCCCGCCTCTAAATAAACCGGGGGAATAAACCATGGCAGAACAACAGAAACCAAATACATCGGCGGCGGCAGCAGCGCCCAAGGTCCGCGCCAAGAGGAAGAAGGTCTGGAAGAACATCGGCCTGGCCAAGGTCTACATCCAGTCCTCGTTCAACAACACCATCGTTAACATCACCGACGAGCGGGGCAACTGCGTCGTCTGGTCGTCCTCCGGGTCCTGCGGGTTCAAGGGGACCAAGAAAGGCACGCCTTTCGCCGCCAGCATCGCGGCGGAGACGGCGGGAAAGAAAGCCATCGAAGCCGGGGTCAAGCAGGTGTCCGTTTTCGTCCGGGGCCCGGGATCGGGCCGGGAAACCGCCATCCGGGGACTTCAGTCCGCGGGGCTCGTGGTCACCACGATCCGCGACGTGACGCCGCTCCCGCACAACGGGTGCCGTCCGCCCAAACCAAGGAGGGTTTAATCCAGTGAGATATACAGGACCCGTCTGCAGACTCTGCCGGAGGGAAGGCGTCAAGCTCTTCCTCAAAGGCGACAAATGTTTTACGAAATGCATCCTTGAAAAGCGCAAAGGCATCCCGGGCATGCACGTCAAGGCGTTCTCCGGGGGCAGGAAGGCCTCCGAATACAACAAGCGCCTGCGCGAGAAGCAGAAGCTCCGGCGCATGATCGGGGTCGCGGAGCGGCCCTTCAGGCGCTATTTCGCCATCGCCGCCAAGAAACCCGGGCTGACCGGAGAGAACCTCCTGCGCATCCTCGAAACGCGCCTGGACAACGTCTCCCAGCGCATCGGATTCGCCATCTCCAAGGTGGCCGCGCGCCAGATGGTGCTGCACGGCCATATCCTGGTCAACGGCAAGGCGGTGAACATCCCGTCCTACCAGTTGAAGCCCGGGGATTCCGTTTCCATGAAAGAGGGCTCGCGCGCCAACCCCGTCTACTCGAAGTGGTGGGAGCAGACGCACCAGTCGTCGGTGTTCCCGTCCTGGCTGGAATCGAACGCGCTGACCTGGAGCGGAACGGTGAAATCCTGGCCCGTGCGGGACGAGATGTCTTTCCCCGTCAACGAACAATTGATCGTGGAACTCTATTCCAAATAATTTAAAAAGAGACGAAGGAGAATAACATGAAAATCCAAGACTTCATACTGCCTGAAAAAATACAGTTCGAAAAGGAAGAGGTCACCCCCACCTACGGCAAGTTCGTGGCGGAACCCTTCGAGCGCGGCTACGGCCACACCATCGGCAATTCCCTGCGCAGGATCCTTCTGTCCTCTTTGGAAGGCGCCGCGGTCACCGCGGTCAGAGTCCAGGGCGCGCCCCATGAATATTCCGTCGTGCGCGGCGTGCAGGAGGACGTGATGGAGATCATCCTGAACCTGAAGCGCCTCCGTTTCAAGATGTATTCGCAGAACCCGGAGACCTTGAAGCTTTCCGTCTCCCGCAAGGGCGAGGTGACGGCCGAGGACTTTGCGCCCAACCAGAACGTGGAAGTCATCAACAAGGACCTGGTCATCGCCCATCTCGATCCGGGCGGAAAACTGGACCTCGAAGTGGAGGTCTCCCGCGGACGCGGGTACCTGCCTTCCGAGAGGAACAGCCGCCCCGGCCGGCCCATCGATTCGATCGCGGCCGACGCGCTCTTCTCCCCCGTCACCAAGGTCTATTACGAGGTGGAGAACGCCCGCGTGGGCCAGATCACGGACTACGACCGCCTCATCCTCGAGATCTGGACGGACGGCTCCATCGCGCCCCTGGACGCCATGTCCTATTCGGCCAAAGTGCTGAAGGACACCGTCTCCGTCTTCATCACGGTGGACGAGGACAAGGCCCCGCCGCCCCTGGCCATGGCTTCCGAGAGCTCGGACAAAGAAGTGTCCAACGAGCTCCTGAACAAGCTGGTCTCGGACATCGAGCTTTCCGTGCGCGCCACCAACTGCCTCAAAAACGCCAAGATCAACTCCCTGGGCGAGCTGGTGCGCAAGACCGAGGACGAGCTCCTGGGCTACAAGAACTTCGGCAAGAAGTCCCTGGACGAGATCAAGGACAAACTTAAGGAATTAGGCCTTTCCTTAGGGATGCAAATATAAATATAATCAAAGGATGATGCCATGCTTACATTAGGAGGAAGAAAGCTGGGCCGCCCCTCCGGGGCGCGGGCCATGCTGCTTAGAAACCTGGCCACGAGCCTGTTCCAGCACGAGAAGATCGTGACGACCCTGCCCCGGGCGAAAGAACTCTCCCGCTACGCGGAGAAGATCATCACCCGGGCCAAGGGCAGCGAGGCGGTCACCGCCCAGCGGGAAGTCGCCAAACTCGTGCTCACCAAACCGGCCCAGAAGAAACTCTTCGAGGTCATCGTTCCGCGGTATTCGGACAGGAACGGCGGCTACACCCAGATCATCCGCACGGGTTTTCGCACCGGCGACGCGGCCCCCATGGCGCTGATCCGCCTGATTCCGTAAAACGGGCATCAAACAGAGGGCGGGTCTAAGATCCGCCCCTGTAAAAGGTGAATGAATGTTCAATTATCTATTCTCCCTCTTCTCCAACGACATGGGGATCGACTTGGGGACCGCCAACACCCTGGTTTACGTCAAAGGCCAGGGTATCGTTCTGCGCGAACCCTCCGTGGTGGCCATCGACAAGGACACCCACAGCGTCATCGCCATCGGAGCCGAGGCCAAGAAGATGCTCGGCAAGACCCCGGCCAACATCGTGGCCGTGCGCCCCTTGCGGAACGGAGTCATCGCGGACTTCGAAGTGACGGAGCAGATGATCCGCTATTTCATCAAGAAAGTCCACAACCGGAGAAGCCTGCTGCATCCCCGGATCGTCATCGGCATCCCTTCCGGCATCACCGAAGTGGAACGGCGGGCCGTCAAGGAGTCCGCCGAACAGGCGGGCGCCCGCTGGGTGCACCTCATCGAAGAACCCATGGCCGCGGCCATCGGGGCCAACCTGCCCATCAATGAACCCTTCGGCAACATGATCGTCGACATCGGCGGCGGCACCACGGAA
>MGUS01000078.1:5308-11294 GCA_001800085.1 Elusimicrobia bacterium RIFCSPLOWO2_01_FULL_60_11
ATCGGCGACACCACGGCGGAGGACGTCAAGATCAAGATCGGCTCGGTCTTTCCCACGTTCGAGGAGCAGTCCATGGAAGTGAAGGGGCGGGACCAGGTGACCGGCCTGCCCAAGACCATCGCCATCACCTCCGAGGAAGTGCGCCAGGCTCTGGCCGAGCCCATGAAGCTCATCATCGAAGTGATCAAAGAGACCTTGGAAGAGACCCCTGCCGAGCTTTCCGCGGACCTGGTGGACCGCGGCATCGTCCTGGCGGGCGGGGGAGCTTTACTCCGCGGGATCCCCGACCTGATCGGGCAGGAAACGGAGCTCCCCGTCAACTTGGCGCCCGAACCGCTCACTTGCGTGTGCATGGGAGCCGGCAAATTTCTGGAGGAGATAGACAACATCCGTCTACACTCAAAAAATGGATTTTAAAAAATACAACTCTGACCTTAATCTAACGCAACGGCTATCGTTCAGCTCTCGATAAGCGGAGGCCTCCATCCAATGGATTGGGGAATATTCCGCCCTTCGAAGTCCGCCGCGCTCTGCCTCGCCCTTTTAGGGGTGTCTTTCATCGTCATGACCTTCCGCCTTTCCGGCGCGGTCACCAGCATGCGCACCTTCCTCCTCTATTGGATCTCCCCCATCCAGCAGGCCTCCAGCGGGTCCGCCCAGTGGACGAGCGACCTGGGGGATAAATTCATCCGGCTCATCCGCGCTCACCAGGAGAACAAGGCCTTGAAAGACAGGATCTTGAACGCCTCGGTGCTCGAGACCCAATACCAGGAACTCCTCATCGAGAACCGAAGATTGCGCGGACTGCTCAAGCTCAAAGGCTCCCTTCCCTTCAACACCCAGACCGCCCGCGTGATCGGGCGTGACCCGCTCAACTGGACGCATGCGGTCTGGATCAACCGCGGTTCCAAAGACCATGTGGCGCAAGACAGCCCCGTGGTGGCCGTCCGGACCGAAGGGGAGGAAGAGGCCGGGGTAGTGCAGGGCCTCATCGGGCGGGTCTTGGAGAGCAGCGGCGGCTCCAGCAAAGTGCTCCTCATATCGGACCCGCTTTCTTCCGTAGCGGTCTCGATCCCGAGCATCGGCGAACTGGGGCTCGCTCAAGGAGAGGGGCCTTACCTGACCGTGGAGTACCTGGAACTCACCTCCCAGGCCAAACCCGGGGACCTGGTGGTGACGAGCGGGTTCGGGGGCATATTCCCGGCCGGCATCCCCGTGGGGACGCTCACCCGGGTGGAGGTCTCGCCTTCGGGGTTCCGGCGCGGGTTTTTAAAACCCGAGGTCTCGCTCAACAGCGTCCGCGAGGTCCTCATCCTGGAGATGCCCCGGGGACCCAAGGACTGAGCCATGAAACATCCGATCCTATTCTGGGTCCTCACGGTCTTCGGGGTCTTCACCCTCCATCTGGCGGTGGCGGGCAACATCGCGGTCCTGGGCGCCGCACCCAATTTTCTTCTGCTTTCCACCGTCTTCTTCGCGGTGCGCGCGGGACCGGTGAAGGGAGAGATCCTCGGGTTCATCTGGGGCATGCTCTCGGACATCGCTTCCACCTCGGTCTTCGGGTCCCAGGCCTTCATGCTCACCTTCGTCGGCTACGCGGTGGGCAAGCTGGAGGGCAAGGTGGACGAGGACAAATATTCGGCCCAGATGGCCCTGGTCTTCATCATGTCGGCGGTCAACCTCCTGGGGCTGGCCCTCCTGGAATCGCTTTTCGGCGGCGCGCCCCAGAGGTTCAAGGATAAATCCATCCTCCTGGGCCCTTTCTATTCCACACTCCTCTGCCCCGTCGTCTATTGGGGGCTTCTCAAGTGGGGTTCCCTTTTCAGAAGATCGGACTTGAAGGCCAGGTTCCAATGAAATCCGAGATGGAGGGCCGCCTCCGCGTGATCCTCGCGCTCTTCGTCGGGAGCTTCGCCGTGCTGGCCGCGCGCCTCTTCTACCTCCAGGTCATCCAGGGCGAGAAACTCCGCACGGTCGCGGAAGCCAACCGGACGCAGATCGTCTTTGAGCGCGCGCCCCGCGGGCTCATCCTGGACCGCAACAGCGCGGTGCTCGCGGACAACCGGCCCACCTTCGTCGTGATATTCACGCCCCTGAATCTGAAGCGGGAGATCCTGGCCGAGGTAATCCGGCGACTTTCGAAGATCCTGGGACTTTCGGAAGAGGAACTGGCTAAGCGGCTCAAGCCCGCCATCCGGCATTCCTCCATGGTGCGCCTGATGGACCGGGCTTCCCGCCACATCGCCTTCGCCCTGGCTGAACAAAAACCCAACCTTCCCGGCGTCTCCGTGGTCATCGAGATGCAGAGGCGCTACCCTCAGAACGGACTGGCCGCGCATGTGCTCGGATTCCTCGGGCAGGTGAGCCAGGAAGAGAAGGGCGGGGGATACCGCCCCAACGCCCTGGTGGGAAAGATGGGCCTCGAGAAGAATTACGACAAGGTCCTGCGCGGAGAGGACGGCGGCATGCGCCTGGAAGTGGACGCTTCGGGGCGCTCCCTGAAGATCCTGGACAGCGAGGAACCTTCCGTCGGTTATGAGATACGGACGACCCTGGACCTCAAGGTCCAGCAGGCCGCTGAAGAGGGGCTCAAGGAATGCGGAAAATCCGGAGCCGTCGTGGCCATGGACCCCAGGAACGGCGACATCCTGGCCATCGCCTCCGCCCCCGGGTTCGACCCCAACGCTTTCGTCTATATCCGCGGGGAGGAGAACGCCGAGGACTATTCGGCCGGCTCTCTTCTGATCGATCCGGAAGAGCCGCTTTTCAACCGCGCCATCCAGGGCCGCTATCCCCCCGGGTCCATCTTCAAGATCATCGACACGGTCGTGGCCCTCGAGTCCAAAAAAGTGGACATTCTGGAGACCAACTACTGCCCTGGCTATTACCGGCTCTCGGGCGCGGTCCCAAAAACATTCCTGTGCTGGAAAAAAGAAGGCCACAGGTCGGTGGCCCTTCTGGACGGACTGGTCAATTCCTGCAACGTCTATTTCTACAAGCTGGGTTTGAAACTCGGACCCGATGCCATCGAAAGTCTGGCCCGCCAGTTCGGATTGGGATCCAGGACCGGCATCGAGATCAAGGGGGAAGACGAAGGCCTGATTCCCGGAAGAGGCATGTTCAAGACGAACAAGCGGAGCTGGTACGACGGGGACACGCTGAACATGGCCATCGGCCAGGGCACGATCCTCTTCACGCCTCTCCAGGCGGCGCAGATGGCCAGCGTCGTGGCCAGCCGGGGGAAAGTGTACCGGCCTCATCTGGTCAAAGAGGTCCGCTATCCCACCGGAGAGATCTTCAGCCGCGCCAAGACCGAACTGATGCGGGAAGTGCGCTTGACTCCGGGCACCTGGGATTTCATGGACCAGGCCATGACGCAGGTGGTCGAGCGGGGCACGGGGCAATCGTGCAAGATCCCGGGCGTGGCGGTCGGAGGCAAGACCGGCACCGCCCAGAATCCCCACGGCAAGGACCACGCCTGGTTCGTGGCGTTCGCTCCGGTGGAGAATCCCACCATCGCGGTCTCCGTCCTGATCGAACACGGGGTCCACGGCGCGACGGCGGCGGCGCCCATCGCGCGCAAAGTCCTCCTGGCCGCCCTGCCGGCCGCGGGAACTGCCTCGGCCGCGAACATGGCCAAGCCGTCGGTCTCCGGGGAGTTCAGCGGAGATTGACATGACACGATCCTTGTCCCCGCTCGTTTTTCAGTCGCAGTCGGACGCTTCGGAGACGCCTTTCCACCGTTTTCTCCGCCACTTCGACTGGGTCCTTTTTCTCGATGTGGTCCTGCTGTGCCTGGCGGGGATGGTGATGGTCTACTCGGCCTGCCTGCGCTTCGGCCACCCCGAGCTCTATTTCGGGAAGCAGTTCTTCGCTTTCGCGGTCGGCCTGACGGTCATGTTCGTCCTGGCCACCGTCAATTACCAGATCTTCGGGCAGTATCCCAAGACCCTGTTCTTTTTATCGCTCTCGCTCCTGGTCCTGGTCCTTCTGGTCGGCAAGACCTCGCGGGGCACGAAAGCCTGGCTGTTCTTGGGCCCGCTCGCCTTCCAGCCGTCCGAGATCTGCAAGATCGCGGCCATCCTGGTCGTCTCCGCCTGGTGCGCCGGCAACTGGAGGGAGATCCCCCGCTTGAAAGGGCTTTTCATCCCGTTCCTGATCGTCCTGGCCCATGTTGGCCTTATCCTCCTTCAGCCGGATTTCGGTTCCACCCTGGTCTACTTCCCCGTGCTTCTCGGCATCCTCTTCACCGCGGGCACCAATTATCTCTACCTTTTCATCATTTTGTTCTATGGGATGGTGGCGGGTTCCGTGCTGGCCGTGCACGTGGGGTTCTCCCTGGCGCCTGATTTCCTGCAGGAACACGCCTTCTGGAACTTTATTTTCAAGGGAACAAAGATCGGCAAGCAGTTCCTCGTCCTGCAGCTTTTCATGACGGGGGCCGCGCTCTTCGCCTGGTGGATGGCCCGGGAACTCCGTCTGCGCATCCCGGGGATCTATTTTTTCTTCATCTTTCTGGTGGCCCTGGCCGGCTGGTCTTCGAGTTCCCTCTTTCTCAATTCCTTGAAGGGTTATCAGAAAAAGCGGCTCACCGTATTCTTCAGCCCCCGCCTGGATCCCATGGGAGCCGGCTACCATGTGATCCAGTCCGAAGTGGCTCTGGGGTCCGGACGCATATTCGGCAAAGGCCTTTTTTCCGGAACGCAGGGGCGGCTGGGGTTCCTGCCGGAACAGCACACGGATTTCATATTCTCGGTCTTGGGGGAGGAGCTGGGATTCGTGGCCAGCGGGTTCGTGCTTCTGCTCTACCTGATCCTGCTCTGGCGCTGCATCGCCATCGCCGGCGACGCCCGGGACCTCTTCGGCTCACTCGCCGCGGTCGGCATCGGCTGCATGTTCGCGTTCTACGGGCTGGTCAGCCTGGCCATGGTGATGGGGATGGCCCCGGTCACGGGGCTTCCCCTGCCCTTCATCTCTTACGGGGGTTCGTCGCTGGTCTCGTCCCTGGCCGCCGTCGGCGTCCTTCTGTCCATCCATGTCCGGAGATACACCCACTGATGCCATGACCCTGAAACTCGAGACCCCTGAACTGAAGCCCCCGGCGCCTCCGACAACGGACTACGCGTCGCTGTTCCCCCTGGTCCAGAAACCCAGCCGCTACATCGGCGGGGAATGGAACAGCGTGCGCAGGGACGCCTCGTTCCGAAGCGATGCGGTCGGCGTGTGCCTTTGTTTCCCCGACCTTTACGAGACCGGTTTTGCCAACGCCGGCATCGAGATCCTTTACCGCGTGGTGAATGCCGTCCCCGGCGCCTACGCGGAGCGCGCGTATGCCGCGGACTCGGACCTGGCGGCATCCTTGCGGCAGCGCGGCTGGCCGCTATTCTCCCTGGAGACCCGCACGCCGCTCAGCCGGTTCGACATCGTGGGTTTCGGCCTGCCCTACGAGCTCTGCTTCACCAACGTCCTTGAGATGCTGGACCTGAGCCGGATCCCCATCCATGCCGCGGAGCGGCGCAAAGAGGACCCGCTTGTGATCGGCGGCGGGCCCTGCGTGGTCAACCCCGAACCGCTGGCGGATTTCTTCGACGGGTTCGTGATCGGCGACGGCGAAGAGATCTTCGGGGAGATCATCGCCTGCGTGAAAGAGTGGAAATCGAGCGGGGCGGAGAGGGCGGACCTGCTCAAGTCGCTCGCCAGGATCGAAGGATTTTATGTCCCCTCCCTATATCGGGTGGATTATTTGCCGGACGGCCGCGTCCGGTCGGTCGCGCCGTCCCGCGCGGGCGTGCCGGCTTCCGTGGCATACCGCAGGGCCAGCCTGGAGAAGCTCGAAGCCCCCGTGGTGCCTTTCGTCCAGACCGTGCACGACCGCTTGAACGTCGAGATCCAGAGGGGCTGTCCCTGGCGCTGCCGCTTCTGCCAGGCGGGGTTCTCCTACCGGCCTTACCGCGAGAGGAGCAAGGACGAGCTTTTGGAAATCATC
>MGUS01000079.1:0-1441 GCA_001800085.1 Elusimicrobia bacterium RIFCSPLOWO2_01_FULL_60_11
TCCAAAGGCAACAGCAACGTCTTCTTCTGCGAACGGGGCATCCGCACCTTTGAGACGGCGACCCGTTTCACCGTGGACATCAACGCCATCCCGGCCATCAAGCACCTGACGCACCTGCCCGTCATCATCGACCCTTCCCACGGCGTGGGCGTGCGCGATTATATCGGCTCCATCGCCCTGGCCGGCATCGCCGCGGGCGCCGACGGCATCATGGTGGAAGTCCACCCCAAGCCCACGGAAGCCCTTTCCGACGGGCCGCAGGCGCTCCTGCCCGTCATGTTCGACGCTCTCATGAAGGACATGGGCAAAGTGGCCCTGGCCGTGGGGCGCAACCTCTAGACCCCCCATGGCCAAAAGGACTCTGGCCATTCTCGGCGTGGGCCTGATGGGCGGCTCCATAGGCCTGGCCGTCAAAAAGAGACGCCTGCCCTGGCGCGTCATCGGGATCGGGCGGAGCGCCGCCCGGTTGGCAGCGGCCAAAAGAAAGGGCGCTCTGGACGAGTTCTCCACGGACCCGGCCCGAGCCATCGAAGCGGACCTGGTCATCCTCTGCAGCGCGGTCAGCGACATCGTCCCTTCTTTCGAAAAGATCATGCCCCATCTCAAAGCCGGCGCCTGGGTCTCCGACATCGGGAGCGTGAAGTCCCCCGTCATGAAAGAGATCTTCGACGCTTCGCCCGAAGCCCGGTTCGTGGGCGGCCACCCCCTGGCCGGCTCCGAAAAGACCGGAGCCGAAAATGCCCGGGCCGACCTCTATGAGGGCGCGACGGTCGCGCTCTGCCCCGGCCCCTCCGGTTCCAAAGCGGGCCTCAAGGTCTTGAAGGGCTTCTGGGAATCCCTCGGCGCCAAGCCCCTGCTCATCGAACCCGACATCCACGACATCCTCGTGGCGCAGACAAGCCATCTGCCTCATGTCCTGGCCGCGGCCCTTGCGCGCCTGGTCTCGGCCTTGAACGGCCGCGACGCCCGGACGGGACGCCTGCTCGCGGGATCTTTCCGCGACATGACGCGCATCGCGGATTCCGACCCCCGCCAGTGGGCCGAGATCTCAGCGGCCAACCAGAGATTCATCCTGGGGGCGCTCAAGTCCTACCGCGACATCCTGCTCGACCTCATCAAAAAATTCGAAAGCCCCGGCACGGGCGCGGCCGAATGGGAGGATTTCTTCTCCAAAGCCCGGGCCGGACGCAGAGACCTCCTTTGAGCAAGACCCTCCGGGGGGTCTACCGCCCCCCTCCGGACAAGTCCATCACCCACCGCGCGCTTTTTTTCGCCGCCCTCGCCAAGGGGACTTCCGTCATCCGCAATCCTCTGTCCACGGGCGACTGCATTTCCACCCTGAAAGCCCTTCAAAAATTGGGGATATCCATCAAGAAAGGGCGGGGAACATGGACGGTGACGGGCAGGGGCGGGTTTCAAACCCGCCCGCACAAACCCGGCG
>MGUS01000079.1:1447-3103 GCA_001800085.1 Elusimicrobia bacterium RIFCSPLOWO2_01_FULL_60_11
TCGATTGCGGGAATTCCGGCACGACCCTCCGTCTCTTGATGGGCATCCTGGCGTCTCGCGGTGTTCCCGCTGTCCTCTCCGGTGACGCATCCCTTAAAAAGCGCCCGATGAAGCGTGTCATCGAACCTCTGCGCAAAATGGGCGCGGACATATCAGCCCGCAAAGATGATTATGCCCCCGTCCGCATCCGTAGGGGCGGGCAGATCAAAGGCATCACCTGGCGCATGCCCGTGGCCAGCGCCCAGGTCAAATCGGCCCTTCTTCTGGCGGGTTTGGCCGCCGACGGAGAGACGACCGTCATCGAACCCTCGAAATCCAGAGACCATACAGAAAGAATGATGAAAGGGATGGGTGTGCCAATAAAAATCTCGGGCAATACTGTGACCATCCGTAAGGGCGGGTTTAAAACCCGCCCCTACATCCTACGGCCATTCAACTTGACCGTCCCGGGGGATTTTTCCAGCGCGGCCTTCATCATCGCGGCGGCGGCCATCGTGCCGGGCTCAAAGGTCATCGTCCGCGGCGTGAACTTGAATCCCACCCGCACGGGTTTTTTAAGCGTCCTCAAGGAAATGGGGGCGAAGATCAGGGTCCTGAACACGAAGACCAGATATTTCGAACCCGTCGGAGACCTTGAGGTGAGCCATTCGAATCTGAGAAGCGTGACGGTCTCGGGCTCCCGAATTCCCTTATTGATAGATGAAATTCCCATCCTTGCCGTCGTCGCGTCCCAGGCCGGGGGCAGGACGGCCGTTTCAGGCGCGGGGGAGCTGCGGGTCAAGGAATCGGACCGCATCAAAGCCATCGTCTCCCAATTGAAGAGGATGGGGGTCCGTATCGAAGAAAAAAGAGACGGTTTTATCATCCAGGGTCCCTGCGTTCTCCGCGGGGCGTCCTGCGATTCTTTCGGGGACCACCGCATGGCCATGGCCCTGGCCGTGGCGGGGCTGGCTGCCCGGGGGAGGACGGCCATCAAGGGTTTCGGCTGCGCCCGCGTGTCCTATCCCGGATTCATCAAAGACCTGAAGTCCCTCTCGCGCCCTCTGTGAAGAAAAGACCCATCATCGCCATCGATGGCCCCGCCGGGGCCGGGAAATCCACCATCGCCCGCATGGTGGCGCGCGAGCTCGGCTTCATCTATGTGGACACGGGAGCGTTCTACCGCGCCCTCACTTGGAAGGCCCTGAGAGACCACTTGAACCTTCACGACGCCGCCGCCCTGACGGCTCTCGCGCGGCGCACCAAGATGGTGTTCAAAAACGAACATCTGCTCGTGGACGGGGAACCCGCTCCCGCCAAGATCCGTTCCGGCCGCGTGAGCCTGCACACCAACGAGCTCGCCAAGGTCAAAGGCGTGCGCAAGGTCTTGAATGAGATGCAGAAGCGGATGGGGAGGCAAGGCGGCATCGTGATGGAAGGCCGCGACATCGGCACGCGCATCTTCCCCAAGGCCGGGTTCAAATTCTTCCTCGACGCCTCTCCCCTGGAGAGGGCAAGGCGGCGCTACCTGGAGCTCAAAGCCAAGGGCCGGCGCACCTCCCTGGAAAATATCGCCCACGCCCTGGCGCAAAGGGACTATAAGGACAAGACGCGGGGGATCTCCCCGCTCCGGCAGGCGCCGGACGCCGTGGTGATAGATTCGACCCGCCTCTCCCT
>MGUS01000079.1:3129-8963 GCA_001800085.1 Elusimicrobia bacterium RIFCSPLOWO2_01_FULL_60_11
TTCTGCGTGGTCTTCGGGCGGATCGAGATCATCGGCGCCGAGAACGTCCCCAAGGAAGGCGGCGTCCTCATCGCCTCCAACCACCTTTCGAACCTGGACCCGCCCCTGATCGGCTCCTCCCTCCGGCGCCCCATCCATTTTTTCGCCAAGGAAGAGCTTTTCCGCATCCCCGTCCTGGGCTGGTGGATCTCCCAGATCAACGCGTTCCCCGTGAAAAGGGGCGAGCACGACATCGGCGCGTTCAAAAAAGCCCGTGATCTCCTGGTCCAAGGAGAAGGCGTGCTCCTCTTTCCGGAGGGCCACCGCAGCAGGACGGGGGAGCTCGGGCCGCCCAGGCCCGGGGCCGCCATGCTGGCGGTGAAAGCGGGAGTCCCCGTGGTGCCCGTCTGCATCATGAACAGCCACCGCGCCCTTCACTTCAAGAAGCTGAAGGTCGCTTTCGGCCGCCCCATCCGGCCGGGAACGCGGACGGCGGAGGACCGTTCCTACGACATCTTCGCGGCGGAGATCATGGCCGCTATTGCGGCCCTCAGGTCAAAGATGTATAATGACGGCTCGTCGTAAAAAATGAAAACAATGGAAAGCGACCTAGAGAACCCCGAATCCCAGGAAATGGACATGGCCCAGCTCCTGGCGGAGCATGACGCCTCCACGGCCGCCAAGCAGGCGGAATCGGGCTCCATCCTCATGGCCAAGGTCGTCTCCGTCTCCGCCGAAGGCGTCCTGGTGGACATCGGGGAGAAAAAAGAGGCCTTGATCCCCCGCGACGAATTCAAGGAAGAACCCGTTTTCAAGCCCGGAGAATCCATTCCCGTGCTCCAGAGCCGGGGCGGCCGCAAGGGCGGGCAGGTCTCCTGGCGCAAGGCCGTGGAACAGCTGGCCTGGGAGCACATCGAACAGTCCAAGGCGCGCCGCCTGCCCGTGACCGCAACAGTCCTGGGCGACATCAAAGGCGGCCTTCAGCTGGAATGCGAGGGCGCCCTGAACGCTTTCATGCCCGCGTCCCATGTGGACATCCGCCCGACGGCCGACCTCAAACGCTTCAAAGGGGAGACCTTCCAGACCTACATCGTCGAGACCGACCGCCCCAAAGGCAAGCTCGTCCTTTCCCGCAAACTCTGGCTGTCGCAGGAGAACCAGAAGAAGAAGCTCGATACCCTCGCCGAACTTAAGGAAGGCGACACCCGCCAGGGCGTTGTGACGGGCATCACCACATTCGGAGCTTTCGTCGACCTGGGGGGGATCGAAGGCCTTCTCCATATCGGAGAGCTGGAATGGGCCCGCACGCGGAAGGTCTCCGACGTCCTGAAGACCGGGCAGGAGATCTCGGTCAAGATCCTCAAATACGACCCCCAGACGGAAAAGATCTCCCTCTCCCGCCGGGAACTCCTGCCGCATCCGTGGGACGACGTCGAAGCGCGCTTTCCCCAAGGGACCGTGCTGGAAGGGCGCATCACCAATGTCGCGGATTTCGGCTGCTTCGTAGAAGTGGCTCCCCAGGTGGAAGGCCTCCTTCACGTATCTGAAGTCTCCTGGAGTGACGCCAACCCGAAGCTCAAATCACTTTACAAGGCGGGGCAGAAGATCCAGGTCAAGGTCATCGGCGTCTCCCGTGAAAAGGAAAAGATCTCGCTCTCCCGCAAGCGCACCCTCGAAAGCCCCTGGCAGACTTTGAAGGGGAAATACCCCGCCGGTTCCCTCGTCAAGGTGGTCATCACCCACCTCGTGCCTTTCGGCGCCTTCGCGCGCCTGCCCGACGGCATCGAAGGCCTCATCCACATCTCCGATTTCTCCTGGGTCAAACGCATCGTCCACCCGCAGGACGTCGTCAAGCCGGGGCAGGAGCTTGACGTCAAAGTTCTGGAGATCAGCCCTGAAAAGGAGAAGATCTCCTTCGGGCTCAAGCAGGTCAAGCCCAACCCTTTCGAGACCTACCGCAAGGGTGCCGTTGTGTCGGGCACCATCACTCAGGTGACGGATCTGGGAGCGCTCCTTGAGATCGAGCCCGGCCTGGAAGGCTATATTCCCGTCTCCGAGGCCTCCATGGAGCGTGTCGATTCCGCGAAGAACGTCTTCAAAACGGGGGATTCCGTCGAAGCCAAGGTGATGAACATCGAACCCAAAGAGCGCAAGATCCAGCTTTCCGTGCGCCGCCTGGACCAGGAACTCCAGCGCCAGGCGGTCAAGAAATACTCCGCGCACTCGCCCCGCCCCAACCTGGGCGATCTCCTGGACTCTTGAGGCAGGTCCCCCGCTCCATTTGAAGCGGAACCGTCTCACTTTCTTCGCGGTCCTCTCACTCCTCGGCGCGTCCGCTTACCTCTACACCCGTTCGCGCGGTCCTTTCTTTCCCCGCATGGGCGCCGCCGACATCCCCCCGCGCAAGCTTGAGAACATCATCAAACGGACCGATGCCGCCCTGGAGAAGAACCCCTCGGACCTGGCCGCCCTGGTGGACCGCGGCGTGGCCCATTTCCACATGGGCCCCGAGTTCTACGACGAATCCCATGACGAGCTTTCCGAGGCCTGGAGGAACGGCGCGTTCGACAAGCGGGTCTTCTATTACCTGGGAGTGCTCTATGAGAACCTCTCCATATTCGAAGAGGCGGACAAGCAGTACCGCAGGTTCTTGAACCACGAGCCCGAGGACCGCGAGATCCGCATGCGCCTGGCGCGCCTCGAGTTCCGCCTGGGGAACTGGGAGGAAGCCATCGAGCAGTATCATAAGCTCGTCCAGAAGGACCCCAAGGACGTCACTTCCCTCATCAACCTCGGCCTGGCCTACCAGTCGCGCTACAAGACGGAATCCTCCAAGAAGGGCAAGGACCGCAAGAGCGATGACGAGCTGAAAGGCCTGCTCTACCAGGCGGTCGCGAACCTGGAGGGTGCGGCGGCCCTCAACCCGGAGCTCTCCAAAGGCATCTACCTGGCTTTGGCGGACGCTTATGCCTCCTCCGGCGCCTGGGATAAAGCCGCTCCCGCGGCCGAGACCGAGCTCTCCAAGCATCCCGCGGAAAATGAAAAAGAAGTCTACAGCCTGCTGGCCCAGGCCTATAAAAAATTGAACCGGAAGGAAGATCTGCAGAGAGTCCTCGACCTCAAGAAAAAACTGAAGATCAAGTGAACCGGCCACTCCGGACCGCCGCCGGTCTTCTCCTCACCCTCCTCCTCTCTTCCCCCGCCCTCGTCCGCTCCGCGGCCCAGAACAAGCTCATCGTCAAGCACTTCCGCTGGAAGATCACCGGCACGGAGCATTTTGACATCTACCACGCGCCCGGATCCGAAAAGCTGGTCCCGCCCGCCGCCAAACTCCTCGAAGAGGCCTATCCCCGCGTCACCGCACCCCTGGGAGTCCGGCTGCCCAAACGGGCCGCGTTCTTCCTTTTCATGAACCACAACAAGTTCGAACAGAACAACGTCGTGGACGTGGGAGAAGGCACCGGCGGCGTGACGGAAGCGTTCAAGGACCGCTTCCTGGTGTTCAACGACGGGAGCCAGGCCTGGCTGGAGCACGTCATCGCGCACGAATTCGTCCATGTCTGCCAGTTCCAGGTGCTCTATGCCGGCTTCTGGCGTTCCGCGCGCCTGTTGAAATCCTTCCTTTATCCCCTCTGGTTCATGGAAGGCATGGCGGAATATTTCTCCGCCGGCCGGGACGAGCCCCAGAAGGAGATGGTGCTCCGCGACGCGGTCACTTCCAAGACCCTCATCCCCCTGCGGCTCCTTCACAACTTCAACCATGTCAAGCCCCACCAGGTGACCCTGGCCTACAAGACCGGCTGCGCCGCCATGGAATACATCTCCCGCGAATACGGCGAGGACAAGCTCGGCCTCTTGCTCAAGAGCCTCACGGAGAAGTTCGACATGAACGGCGCGCTCCGCGACGTGCTAGGGATCTCCCTGGAAGGATTGGACGAGAGATTCACGGAGGACTTGGAGGAAAAATACGGGGCTGATTCCCGCGACCTCCATGAGCCCTCCTTTTACGGCGAGGCGTTGACGTCGCAAGATCCCATCTACCCCGTTTTCAACGCCCAAGCGGCTTTATTCCCGGACGGCAAGAGCCTGGCCTTCGTGAGCGACCAAGACGGTTTCGATGAGATCTGCCGCTATGATTTTCCCGGACGCCGCGCGGTCTCCCTCAAGATACAGAAGCGCTTCTCATTCCAAGTGGAGGCCATCCACCGCGACGGTTCCGCCCTTTCGGTCTCGCCGGACGGCAGATACATCCTCTTCGCCGGGGAACTCAAACAGAAGGACCATCTCTACGTCTACGACATCTTCCGCGACGGCTTGAAGACCCTGAAATTCCCTCTCGACGGCGCCAAATCGCCCCAGTTCTCCCCGGACGGCCGGAGGATCGGGTTCATCGGCATGAAGGGCGGGTATAACGACGTCTACCTCTGCGACCTGAAGGGGCGGGGGCTCCGGCAGCTGACCGATACCGAGGAAGACGAGAACGACCTCCGGTTCTATCCGGACGGCGGGTCCGTGCTCTTTTCCAGGGAAAAACTAGCCGTTGGTCAGCCGGGGAACATGGAAAGGGACCTGTGGAAACTTCAGATCGATCCCCGGGCGGAGACCCGGATCACTTCCTTGGCGGGCAACGAGTCCCAGCCGGCCGTGAGTCCTGACGGCATGCGGATCCTCTTCGTCAACGACGGGACCGGGCGCTTCGAGCTCTTCCAGATGACGGGTGGACAGGAACCCGTCCAGCTCACCCGCTCCATCGGGGGGAGTTTCCACCCGGCTTTCGTCCCGGGAGGGGACCGTTTTGTTTTCACGGCGTTCCGCGCGGGACAGCAGCAGCTCTATGTCTCGCCGGCGAAGGCCACCGCGCGGGCTCCCGCCCAGGCGGAACGCCTCGATCACTTCGAGGGCTATGCGACCGCCAAGAGTTCGTCGCCCTTGATGACCGAACCGCCGAGAAGATACCGCCTGCGCGCCTCCACCGACTTCTTCTTCCCCGTCTTCTTCTACTCCTCCACGGACGGACTGTTCCTTTCGGCCTACTGGCAGGCCTCCGAGATGCTGGGCAATCACCAGATCCAGGCGGCCGTCACCTACGCCTCGGCGTTCGATTTCCTCAATTACCAGATCCTCTATTCCTACCTCAAATTCCGCCCGCAGGTCTTTTTCGGTTTCCAGGGGGACACGCAGGAGAACGTCTTCGTCTCCTCGCGCGAGCGCCGGCGCGAGGACGCGCAGTTCGCGGGCGTCACCTACCCCTTGAGCCGCTTCGACAGCGTCACGACGCGCTTCCTCACCACTCAAAGGCGGGTGCAGCTCGCCGATGATGATTTTGTCACCACCCGCGGTGCCGGGCGGGAGAACGTGGCAGGGCTTTCATTCTTGCGGGACATCACCCAGGGCCGCTACCTGGAGACCGTGAGCGGCTACCGCGTGAGCGCCCAGGCGGAAGAATCCAACAGGGGATTCGACAGCTCGTTCGACTACAGGAATATCTTTCTGGATTACCAGCAGTTCGTCCCGTCCCCTTCGGAAGGCGCTCTGGCTTTCCGCGCGTTCGGGGGGGCCGGTTTCGGGGAGGACCGCCAGCTTTTCCGCACCGGCGGCGCCGACCTGCTCCGCGGCTACGGGCGTTTTGACGCCGGCAACGCCGCCGCGCGCTTCGCCATCGCCAACCTGGAATACCGCTTCCCCATCGTTTTGAACGCCAACGCCCATGTCTGGTTCATATTCCCCGATTTTCTTTTTAAGAGCGTCTACGGCCACATATTCACGGATACGGGGCTTCTTTGGAACTCGGGCAGCGACCTCTCTTCCAGGCAGATGCGGGACCTGAAGCATTCCGTGGGGGCGGGCTTGAGGTT
>MGUS01000080.1 GCA_001800085.1 Elusimicrobia bacterium RIFCSPLOWO2_01_FULL_60_11
CATCCTGAAGATCCCGCCCCAGATGACGGCCATCCAGTGCGTCGAGCCCGTGTGGGCGACGATCATCTTGGGCCGCGCTTGAGCCAGGCGCAATCCGATGGCTAAAAAGTTGAAGGGGGCGCTCCAGAAGCGCCGCCCCCCCATGGCAAAGACGGGGATCCCCATCCGCCTGGCGCGTTTTTCCGACAGGCTCTTCTTCTCACAGAGGAGGATGACTTTGTGACCCATTTCCTGATGCGCCGCCATGCAATCGAAGGCGTAGGAGGAGAGGCCGCTCCACCAGGGGATGTCGATGAGATGAAGGAGGGTCACAGGAGTCCCCTGCAGGCCGCCAGGACCATCTCCGGCGTCAAGTCCTTCATGCACTTGAAGTGTCCCAAGGGGCACACGGGCCCGCCATGAAGAGAGCAGGGCCTGCAGGACATGTCGAGTTCCACCACTTTGCTCTTGGGCCCGTAAGGGAAAAACCCCAGTTCGCGCGTGGTGGGGCCGAAAATGGCGGCCACGGGCACGCCCGCGGCGGAGGCCAGGTGCATGGGCCCCGAATCATTGGTGATAAAAATCTCGCAGCGGGCGATCAAGGCGGCGAGGGATTTCAGATCCGTTTTACCGCAGAGGTTGACCGGCGTCTCCTTCATCAAAGACGCCGCCGCTTCAACGGACGGGCGGTCCTTTTCGGAGCCGAAGAGGATGACTTGGCACTTCATCTCGCGGATGAGCGCGTCGGCCACGGCGGCAAAACCTTCCGGGAGCCAGCGCTTGGTGGCCCAGACGGAGCCCGGGTTCATCCCGACCCAGGGAACGTTCTCTTTCAAGCCGTGGGCGGAGGCCAGGACCTTCCAGTCCGCGGAGCTGTTCACCAGGACGGCGGGAACGCCGCCCCGGATCCCGAGGGCCTCCAACAGGCGGAGATTGCGTTCGGCATCGTGCATTTTCCAATCGAAATCGACGAGGTCGGTGAGGAACATCCGCCCCTGGCTGTTGGCAAAGCCGACGCGTTTGGGGATACCGGCCAGAACCGCCAGGAAAGCGCTCCGGAATGACCTGTGCGGGATGACCGCGATGTCGTATCTGCCCCGCAGGTCTTTTCCCCACCGCCAGAGCGAGGCGAATGATCTGTCCTTCCCTTTTTTATCCATCACCAGGACCTCATCCAGATCTTTATTCTCCGTGAAAACGTCCCGCGTTTCAGGCGTGCAGAGGAGGGAAACTTTACAGGATGGGAAGGCCTTTTTAAGCGCGGAGGGAATGGGGGTCGTGAGGACGGCGTCGCCCAGGAACGCGGTCTGGATGATCAATATATTCATTCCTCCGGCGGAAGAACCCGATGGAAAGACTTCGGGGGGCGAGGCCTCGGCCTTGGGAGCCAGGGGCCGGATGGCTTCGATGTAGCGTTCGATGTTGTGCTTCTCAAGCCCGGGCCTGCGGACCTTGCTCCGGACGAAGAGCCGCCGCTCGAAGACGTTCTTGCGGACTTTGAGCTTCCTGGGGATCCCGGAAAAAAGGGAGATGAAGTTGGAGCGGACGTTGTCGTGGAGATCGACCAGGATATCGAACTTCATGGCCCTCACTCGGGACAGGAAATTCAAGAGGGACTCGCCTTTGCCCAGCCGGAGGATGCCGTCGACGGAAGGGTTGCCTTCCAGCACCCCGGCGTATTCCTCTTTGACCGCGGTGAAGACCTTGGAATCGGGCAGGGCTTTTTTGAGGTTCTTATAGACGGGAGTGGTGAGGACCACGTCCCCCAGGGAAGAGAACCGGATGACCAGGATCTTAGGCATCGCCGCCCAGGCGCTTCAAAACAACTTCAAGCGCGGCGCGCGTGGCGCGGCCCCTGAAAGCGTCCACCGAGGCCTTCGCTTTGCGTCCCATCTCCTTCTTCAAACCTGCGTCGGGAAGGATCCTGACGAGGGCGCGCGCCAGGCCGGGAGCATCCTGCACCTGCAGGGCCCCGCCGCCTTCCAGAAGCACGCGGGCGGGATCGCTGAAATTCTCCATGTGGGGGCCGAAGATGACGGGCTTTTCAAAGCCGGCCGGCTCTATGGGATTCTGCCCTCCCAAGGGAACGAGCGATCCTCCCACGAAGGACAGGTCCGAATCCCGATAGGCCTGCAGGAGATCGCCGAAAGTGTCCCAGATGAGGATGTCCCAAGGTCCGCCCCCCCCGCTTGAGCGGCGGGAAGCGGTGAGTTTCTCGGTGCGGGCCCTGGTTTCGATGTCGTTCAACCCGTCCAGGTGGCGCGGAGCCAGGACCAAGCGGAGATCCTTCACCGTCTTGCGGGCTTCCAAGAAAGCGTCCAGGACCAGGGAGACTTCCCCTTCGCGCACGCTTCCCGCGGTCCATACCGGGCCGCCCTTCTGGATCCCCGCCATCGATGCTCCGGAACCGTTGAGATCCAAAGGAGCGAGATCGAACTTCAAATTTCCGGAGACCGAGATGCGTTCTTGCGGTATGCCGGCCCGTTCGAACCGTTCGGCGTCCGCCGCTTCGCGGGCGCAGACGAAATCGATCTTCCTCATCCAGGGCCCGCACATCCAGCGGAAGAACCCGTAACGGCGCGCGCTCCTGGCGGAGATCCTCCCGTTCAAGATGCCCGCGACCGCTCCAAAATCCTTCGCGGCCTTGAGCCAGTTGGGCCAGATCTCGGACTCCAGGAGGAGGACGATCCGGGGACGGAACGCCTTGAAGGCGGCGGCCACGCTCCACGGAAGATCCAGCGGAGAATAAACGACGCGCTCGCCCAGCCCGAGGCGCCGGGCTTCAAGGACCCCGTTGATGGTGGTGCTTGAAAAAACAATCCTCACGGAGGGGATCTCTTTGCGCAGGGCCGTGACGAAGGGGAGCGCCGCCCGGCATTCTCCAAGGCTGGCGGCATGGATCCAAACGGTGTCGCCCTCGGCCGGCTCCAGGGGCTGATAGCGCCCCAGGCGTTCGCCGAGCCCGTCCCAGAAATGTTCCGTGAAAGTCCGCGGATGCTTGAAATAAAGTCCCAGCAGGATGAGCGGAAAGAACGCGAAGAGCGAGAAGTTGTACAGAAGATAGAAGAGCTTTTCTCCCGCGGACTGCTTCATGGCGTCCGCCATGCGGTCGGCGCCGTCCGTCAGGCGGTCCAGCCCGCGCTTGAGCTCTTTTGATTTTTCTTCCAGGGAATCGCTTTTGGCGACGCGCACGGGCGTGCCGTGAGCCACCACGATCCTGTTGAAGGGAAGGGGCAGCCAATAGTCGTCCCACGCGCGGAATATCAGTTTACGGGTGCAGGAGACGGCGACGGGAAGGATGGGCTTGCCGGTCTCCCGGGCAAGATAGAGCGCGCCTTCATGGACCTCCCGCTGCGGTCCGCGGGGGCCGTCCGGCGTGATGCCGACGGATCTGCCCTCTTCCAGCTTTTCTTTCAAGCCCCGGAGAGCTTCCAGGCCGCCGCGGGACGAAGAACCACGGACGGTCTTCATCCCGGACATCTCCACCACGCGGGCGATCAACTCCCCGTCCTTGCTCTTGGAAACAAGGACATAAGCGTCCCAGCCGCGGTACGCCCGGGGCAGGAAGACCTGGCGCCCGTGCCAGAAAGCGAAGATGATGTTGCCGTGTTCTTTGACCAGGCGGTCGCGGGCCTCTTTATCCTTCCAGAGGATCTTGGAAGTCCGCGCCACGAGCGTCAAATATCCCCAGGCGATGCGAGGAATGATCCACTGCGCCGCGCGTTCCACTACTTTTTTGGTTTAACGCCTTTGGCGGGAGTCCAGAAGCAGTAGCGGAGGCCGGTGAAAAATGGGGTGATCTGGCCCGAGTCATTGAGCATGATATCGGCCTTATGGGATGCGAGGACTTGGAGGATGAGAGGCGTCTCCGCGGGAGCGGCGGGCAGCAAAGGGGAAAGGACGCAGCTCTCTTCATCGGCTTCCTCCCCGATGAGCTTCTCTACGAAGTTGAAGGACTGTTCCAGGGATTCCCGGGCCACAGAGTTCCAGAGCGCGCCTTCATAATCGGGGTCTGGTCCCGAAGGGACCTGACCCCCTTCCTTTTTACGGGAAATCCGCTCGATCTCCTGCTCGATGGGCCGGCCCAGGGTGGAGCAGACCACGGAAAGGGAAAGGGACTTTTCGGGGGAGGATCTCCAGAGGTCCTGGAGAGAGGGAGGCGTTTCGGATCTGGAGTAACTCGCGTAAAGGGCGCAGGGGGCGACATGGGGCTGGACTTTGGCGATGAGGGCTTCCAGGTCGGAATCCTGCGGCTCCCGGCCGGACTCGAGCGTGACCTGTTTTTTGAGGTGTCTTAAGACCCCGTAGGGCCGGACGGCGAGTTTATACTTCTTGATCTTTCGGATCATGAGGGGTCATCTTTTTGATTTGATCCGGGTATACTCGAAGATGATGGCGGCGGCGATGCCGATGGTGGAATAGGTGCCCACGATGGCGCCGAAGACCATGGCGAAGGCGAAATCGTGGATCATCTCGCCGCCGAAGAAGAAGAGGGTCAGGACCACCAGGAATACGGTCAGGTTGGTGATGAGGGTGCGGGAGAGCGTGTCATTGATGCTCAGGTTGATGACCTTCTCCAGGGGTTCCGTGCGCAGGAGGCGCATTTTTTCCCTCATGAAATCGAAGATGACGATGGTGTCATTGATGGAATAGCCCGCGATGGTGAGGAGCGCGGCCACCACGGTCACCGTGATCTCCTTGTCCATGATGGAGAAGATGCCGATGGTGGCGAAGACGTCATGGACCAGGGCGACCACCCCGGCCGCTCCCCAAAGAGGCGCGTGAAAGCGGAAACCGACATAGACGATGATGCCCACGAAAGTCAGGAGGAACGCCAGTCCGGTCTGCTTGAACAGGTGCCGCCCGACGGTGGGGCCGACGAACTCTTTTCTCATGATGACGGGTTTCTTGTCCGCGAAGGACTGTTCCAGGGCGGTTTGGATCTTCAACCCCATGTCCTCTTTCGCCTCGCCCTCCCGGGAGAGCTGGGCGCGGACGATGACCCCGTGGCCGGAGACGCTCTGGATCTCGAACGAAACCAGGCCGGCCGCGGTGAGCGCCTTGCGGACATCATCGACGGAAGGGGCGGTCTCGAACTTGACCTCCACCAGGTTCCCCCCCGTGAAATCGAGCCCCCAGCGGGGACCTTTCTTGACGATGAGGGAGACCAGTCCCGAGAGAAGAAGAGCCGCGGAAAGCGCGAAAAAGATGTAGCGCTTGCCGACGAAGTCGATGTTGGTCTTTTTGATGATCTGGATCATATGCTCACCGCGGTGTACTCGCGGTCCTGGAGCCGCCACTCATAATAGGTGCGGGTGACGAAGATGGCCGTGAACATGGAGACGAGGATGCCGATGGTGAGGGAAACGGCGAACCCTTTCACCGGGCCTGTCCCGAACTGGAAGAGGAAGAGGGCCGCGATCAATGTGGTGAGGTTCGAATCGATGATGGCGGTGAATGCCTTGTCATAGCCCAGGTCGATGGCCATGCGCACGGTCTTGCCGTTGCGGATCTCCTCGCGCGTGCGTTCCAAAATGAGCACGTTGGCGTCCACGGCCATGCCGAGCGAGAGGATGATGCCGGCGATCCCGGGCAGGGTGAGCGTGGCCTGGAAATAGGCCATGGCGGCCAGAAGAAGGACAAAGTTCAAAAGAAGCGCGCCGTCGGAGACCAGTCCCGCCCCGCGGTAATAGAAAGCCATGAAAAGCATGACCAGGCATATGCCCACGACGGACGAAAGCACGCCCGCCTGGATGGAGTCCTCACCCAAACTGGGGCCCACGGTCCTTTCCTCGATGATGGTGACGGGAGCGGGCAGGGCGCCGGCCCGGAGCACGGTGGAAAGGAGTTTGGCTTCCTCCGTGGTGAAACTGCCTTCGATGACGGCCTTGCCGTCGGGGATGCGCGTGCGGATGGTGGGCGCCGACTGGACCACGCCGTCGAGGATGATGGCCATGTTGCGGTTGATGTTGGATTCCGTCACCTGGGAGAATATCTTGGCACCGTCCGGACTGAATTCGATGGAGACCTCGGGGTAGCCCATGCCGGCCCCGCCACCGAGCTGGACCTTGGCGTCCACCAGAGAGGAACCGGTCAGTTCCGCCTGGCCCTTGACCAGCCAGACCCGGCCTTCGCGGCCGTTCTTAAGAACATAGCCGGTGGGGAATAGGGAGAGGACTTCCTTGGGAAGGGATTCGGGATGCGCCGCCGCGGAAGAGACGCTGATGTCTTTTTCGCGGA
Source organism: Elusimicrobia bacterium RIFCSPLOWO2_01_FULL_60_11 (assembly GCA_001800085.1). Lineage (GTDB taxonomy): Bacteria > Elusimicrobiota > Elusimicrobia > 2-02-FULL-39-32 > 2-02-FULL-39-32 > 2-01-FULL-60-11. Next base: position 6,220 of record MGUS01000080.1, read on the forward strand.
GTTTGGAGACGATGTTCTCCATCTCCGACCCTTCGTGGACGATGCTGAATTCCAATAGCGCGGTCTTGCCGATGAGTTCTTTGGCCCGCTCCGGGTCTTTGACGCCCGGGAGCTGGACGACGATCCACTTGTCCCCCTGGCGCGCGATGAGGGGCTCGGCCACCCCGAACTGGTCGATGCGGTTCCTTAAAATCTCGATGGCCCGGTCCGCGGCTTCGCTGACCGCGGCCTTCTTCTCCTCGATGGTCTTGGCGTCTATTTTACCGGTGTCGAGCTCCAGCACCAGGTGGGTGCCGCCGCGCAAGTCCAGGCCGAGGTTCAAGATGCGGGAAAGGATGGGGTCTTTCATGGCCTCGCGCTTCTCACGCTCCGCGGCGGGAAGCGAATACCAGGCCGCCGTGGGATAGAGGAGGACCGCAGATAGAATGAGGGTGAAGGCGACCGAGAGGATCTTCCAGTGAAGCTTAGTCAAAAAATTATTTGACGTCCAGTTGAACCGCGGGACTGCCGTTGGCGGTCTCCTGCGGATTCAGTTTGTCGGATACGGAGTTCTTGGTGACCTTGATCTTCACGTTGTCGGCGATCTTGAGTTCGATCGTTTTATCGCCCACCGAGACCACGGTCCCATAGATGCCCCCCGCGGTGACCACTTTATCGTCCTTGCGGAGCGCTTCGAGCATCTTCTTGTGCTCGTTCGTGCGTTTCTGCTGGGGGCGGATCATGAAGAAGTAGAAGATGGCGAGCATGCCGAGGATGGGAACGAAACTCATGTACGAAGGCGCCGAGGCGTTCGGCGCTGCGGGTGCGGATGTTTCTGCGTAGGCGTAGGTTGTCATAGGGGAAGATTATATCAAAATTTTTCGAGCTTCGCGCCGGGGTAATAGAATTTAAGGATCTTGGCGTAGCCGGCGCCCTTCTCCGCCTTCCCTTTCGCGCCTTCCTGGCACATCCCCACCCCATGGCCCCAGCCCCTGCCGCTGAACACGAACCCGCCGCCGGACCTTTTGACCTTGTCGATGTGCGCGGAACGGATGATGTTGGCGCCCAGCATGGCTCGGAACCTGGCGGCGCGCAATTTGACCTGTCCGGTTCCGTAGCGGATCAGGACGTTCCCGGCGGAGACGCGGATGGACTTGAGCGGCGGGACCACCACGATGCGGGCGCGGATAAGCGCGGCTGCGATGTCTTCGGCGCTCACCGTGTTCTCCCAGAAGTGGTGCGGCGCTGATCTGCAGAAATCGCAGCGGATGGACCTCAGATAAGGAACGTTCTCGGACCTTTCCCAGACATCGACGGGGTCCAGGGTCCTGCCGCCGCAGTTGGAGAAGAAAAAAGTGCCGGCGGGATTCCCCTTATAAAGGAGGATCTCGTTATGGGTATCCGCCACCGCCCGGTTCGTCCTCTCATCCTCGCTCTCCAACCCGCCGAAGACCTGGCAGTGGACCGTGGAACAGAGGTCGTAACCTTCCGAAGCATGGCGGCCCAGGCTGCGCAGGGCGAAGGTCCGGCTGGCCACGGCCTGGGACTTGAGCGCTTCCGACGGCCAGCCCGCGCCCGCCTCCCGGGGAAGGATGCCTTTCACATAGTCATCCAGTTCGATGTCATCGATGACGTGGACCCCACCCTTGGACGCTTTCCTTATTATAAGGGCGCCGCGGTAGCGCAGGGTGTTGACCGTTAAAAACCTGCCCTTCACGCGGCTCGTGACCCGCACGGGCAGGCGGAACACCTGGCTCTCAGGGGAGATCTTGACGGCCTCTTTGAATCGGAGCACCTTGCCGCTCTGCAGTTCCTTGACATCAAAGCCCCCCTCGCAATCCACCCAGGCGGACGGGGCATTGGTGAGGATAGCAACGAGGAGGGTTTTTAAGGGATCTGCCGGTGCGGCCCGAGCGCCCGAGCAAAGAAGTAAGAGGAAAACAACACCCAGAAAACGTCTCAAGAACATAGTTTGATAAAAGTTAACAGGCGAAGAGTTGTGGCGGATGCTTTTTTAACCCTACTTTTGGGCGTTGTATTCTTCCAATATCTTTTTTGCTTTTATTTCCAGAACGGGGATATCTTTCATGATCGTATCCCAAACGATGTCGAGATTGGCGTCTTCGTAATGATGGATCAACAAATCCCGCATCCGCGCCATGGACTTCCAGGGAATTTCCGGATATTTCTCATAAAAAGCGCTATCAGCATCGCGAAGCCTTTTTGAGACTTCTCCGATGACTTCAAGGCACCGGATCAAAGAGAGTTGGATATTGAAGTCTTTTTGGAATTGGTCTCGGGTAAGAGAACTGCTTTGGGATACGATATGCTTCGAATATTTTAAAATGTCCTCCAGATAACTGGAGATTTGCTTCTTCACAGGATGTCTATTTTCTCATTCATGATCGTTTTGCGTAAGGAGGGTTTAATGAAATCATACTGGACAAGGTCGACCGGACGATGCAGCGCATCCTCAAGGTCTGAGCAGAGGCCGCCCAAGCCGAAGAGCGTCATGCCGAGGGGAGGCTGAATCAAAAGGTCGATGTCGCTTTTAGGGGTTTGTTCCCCCCGGACGAAAGACCCAAAGATGCTAGCACGGGCCACGCCGTAACTCTTTAAGATAGGGATGGTTCTATTCACAATTTCCTGGTCTATCATACCCATAGTATAGCTTCCGAAAGGTGGTTTTTCAATGCGTGACACTACCCCTATTTTAGCAAATTTGAATTTTTTGCCGGAATGTGATACGCTTATCCGAAGTTGGTTGAAAAGCGCAGGCATGTCCTTCTCGTCCTCCTCTGCGTGCTGATGGGGACGGGCCCGGTTCTGTCGGCCGGCCAAAGAGCCCTGCCCTTCCTCCTGATCGTTCCGGGGGCCAGGGCGGCCGCTCTGGGAGAGGCCTTCACGGGAGTGGCCCGGGGCCCCGAAGCCGTCAGCTTCAATCCCGCGGGGCTTGCCGGTGAGACGCGGAAACAGATCTCATTGCAGCACACATTTTTCATCGATGGGATTCTCTACGATAACCTGATCTACCTGCATCCTCACACTTCGGGCACCTGGGCCGCGCAAGCCGGCTTTTTGAGCGTCAAAGGGCTTAAAAAGACCGTCGCGGACCCTACCGTCGCGGACGGATTCGCCGAACGGGGAGACATCTCCACCAACGACATGATGGCCGCCGCCTTCTATTCCAGGAATCTGACGCCGCGCGTGAGCGCGGGCGCGGGCGCCAAGTTCGCCAGGGAATCCCTCCATGACGCCACCGTCACCGCGGCCGCCTTTGACTTGGGGATCCTTTACAGGGACGGGAACCTGCCTCTGGACGTCGGCGTTTCCGTCCAGAACCTGGGAGCGACCGATACTCCGCGCACCTTGAGAGCCGGGTTTTCGGTGAGGAAGAGCAAGACACCCTCCTTCTCCTGGGTCCCTGAGGACAGCATGGCCGCGGTGGATGTCTCCCGCCCCCTCTATGACGGCGACCCCGTGGCCGGCGCCGGCATCGAGATCCCTTTCAGCGGCAAGCGGGTGACGGCGCGCGCGGGATACCGCTACCCTTTGGCCGGCCAGCACCTGGGCCACGCGATGTCCGTCCCCGGCGGATTCGCCTTGGGTTTCGGGCTTGATTTTTCCGGCTGGAACGCCGACTATTCGGCAAGCTCGTTCGGGGAATTGGGGTTGGCCCACCGCCTCTCCTTCTCCATCGGCATCGGCTCATGAACAAAACCGGCACTTCCACCAGCGTCGAACGCGCCTCCAAGTACCTGGACCTGGCGTTCCCCATATTCTTCTTCCTGATGGCGGTGGCCTTCTACCTGCGCACCTACGATTCCGCCCAGGTCAAGATCACCATCCTCCAGATGTGCGGCACCATCCTCGTCGCGCTCTGGTTCTACAAAGTGTTCGAATCCGGCCACTGGCCTTTCAACAAGAACCAGACCCTGATCGTGCTCCCCATCATCGCCATGTTCATCTCCGTCGTCATCTCGTTCATCATGTCCCCCCTGCACTGGGGGAGTTTCGGGGACTTCATCCGGCGGGTCATCTATGCCGGCATCGCCATGATCGCGGTGACGGAGATGACCTCCCTGGCGGACTTCAGGCGCATCACCCAGTGGCTGATCTGGGCCGTGGCCGTGGCCACGATCTACGGGCTCATCCAGTGGATCGACTTCAACTTCTTCCCCCCCGGACCCCCGACGGTGGGGCTGGACAAATTCGTCTGGAGGCGGGCTTTCGGGGTGCGGGTCTTCTCCACCTTCGGCAACCCCAATTTCTACAGCAACTTCCTGGTCATCATGATCCCGGTCATGGTGGCGTCGTATTTGAAGAGCAAAAAATTCTATCTTCTGCCCTTGATCGTTCTCACCCTCGTCAACATCTATTGGACGGGCTCCAAAGGGCCTTTCATGGGCGTCCTGGCCGGCACCGCCGTCTTCGGATTCTTCTTCACCCGGTTCTTCGTCCAGAGCAAGCAGGTGAGGAACATGGTCTTCGGGATCTGCGGCGCCATCATCCTCAGCATGGGGAGCCTCATCTATTACAAGGTCTTCGTCGCGCACGCCGGCCTCACGTCCTTCTCCTTCCGCGTCTACACCTGGCTCTCCACCTGGGAGATGATCAACGCGCGCCCCGTGCTGGGCAACGGCATCGGGACCTTCTGGGTGATCTACCCGGCCTACCGCCGGCCCGCCATCTTCCACATCGAGGGCAAGCACAACACGGAGACCGACCACGCCGAGAACGAGCATCTCGAGGTCTGGATGGACGAAGGCATCGTCGGCATGGGCCTCTGGATCTGGCTCATCTTGAACATCGTCGTCGGCATCTATAAGTCCCTCAAATTCCTGACTTCCCAGCCCACCCGTGCCGGGCCGATCCTCGACCTCTCGAAATTCCCCGAAGAGGCCTACTACATGCTGGGTTTCACCTCCGGGATGCTCGGCATGCTCATCCACAACAACACCGACGTCTCCATGAGGTTCGTCTCTTCCGGCACGCCTTTCTGGCTTCTGGTGGGCTTGAACACCGCTCTCATCATGTACAGCCCTCTCCCCGAAAATCAGGCGGCCCACGCCGGGGCGCCGCCGCTTCCGGAGTCCCCGTCACCCGCCCGCCTGACGATACTCAAGATCGCCCGCGGCCTGGCCGCGGCGGCCACCGTCATCGTCGCGTTCCGCCTCTTGAGGGAATTCGACTGGTGCCAGATGCGGGACGGTTACCGCAACGAGAACGAGGTCCCTCATTTCCTCATCACCTGGGCCTTTTTCCTCATCACCTGGGGAGCTTCCGTCTATTGGTTCCTGATGCTGTCCCTTAAAGCCACGCGCGTCAAATCGGCCGCGGTCCTGGCCCTGGCCACTCCGCTCCTGGTCTGGTTCTGGGGGTTCTTCCTGGGGGACATCAACCACAACCGCGCCATATTCTTTTCCAAGCAGGGCATCTGGTCCAAAGGCGGGGAGTTCGACGCGAGGGTCGCGCAGTTCCCCCCGGAATACCAGCTCATGTACCGCGGCCAGGGGGGCGGGTTCCTCGACGAGAGATCCGCGATGGGCAAGACGGTCAATTTCCTTTTTCCGGAGACCTTCTGGTGGCAGAGGGGGATCGGCGGCGCCCTGGACCACTACTATGAAGTCCACCGCCTGAGCCCTTACTTCATCATGGCCCATTACTTCCGCGGGAACGTTTACAACGACTGGGGTTCCGAATACGCCAACAAAGCTTTGGACGC
>MGUS01000081.1:0-1666 GCA_001800085.1 Elusimicrobia bacterium RIFCSPLOWO2_01_FULL_60_11
CCTCATGAAGGAGGATAACTTCGTCGAGGTCTTCCTGAAGGGAGGCGTCGAGAAGAGGCGGTATCCCATCTCCTCCATCCGCTCCATAGCGCTCACGGGCGAGGACTGCGCGGTGCCTTTCACCCCGCCGCCCCGTTGAAAAAACTCATCGTCCTGGCCCTGCTCGCCGCCCCCGCCCTCGCGCTCGCGGCTCCGACGGGGCTCCTCTACAAGAAGGGGAGATTCTATTTCTTCGAGGGGAACGGGCGGCCGCCGGCCGACAGCGCGAACAAGACCCAGCGGCTCTCCCTGTCCGAGCAAGCGGCCGTCCTGGACGGCAAAGCCAAGATCGCCCGCTACATCGACGGCCTGAAGACCAAGGACGATAGGACTTTGGCGGAGCTCAAAGAAAAAGACGACGCGGTCAAGACCAAGGTCAAGGTGTTCCTGGACGGGGTCGAGACCGTCAAGACCGATTGGGACGGCGAGGATAATTGTAAAGTGATCCTTAAAATCAACCGCAAAAATATTATAAAATCACTTAACGCCAAAGAGTAACGCGTACCTTGTCCCCCAGCTCCCGAACAATCCGAGACTACAAGAAACGCATGGCGATGCAGGCGGCCTTCATCGACCAGAACAAGAAGCCGGGTCACTCCCAGGGCGACATCATGGAGAAGTACTGGTTCTCGCCCAAGGGCGGGGTCTACCCGGTGGAGCACGAGCACGGAGACCAGGCCCTCCAGATCGCCCGCGAACTTAAGATGATCGTCCCCGGCAGGTCCATCGGCGACTACGGGTTCCGGTCCAAATGGCAGTTGGCCAAGGCGCTGTTCATCGACAAGGGCTGGCTGCGCGCCCAGGTCTATGACGCCCGGTCCGTGGGGTTGAACGCCAAGCCCTCCGCGCTGGAAAAGGAATGCACGGAAGCGGCGGTCCTGGCCGTTCTGGCAAGGCCCAGAGAATTCTTCTTCCAGGAGAACTGGCCCTACACCCTGCAATACAAGGCCTCCGCCGCCGAATACAGAACGCTGGGCTGGAAGCCGGCCATCCGCCGCGCGCGCCGCGGAGCGCTCAAAGCTCTAAGACACGAACTGCGCCAATGCAGAAAGGACGATTGAAAACAAATGGCTAACTATTCCAGAGAACCTAAAAGCGCCTTCCTTTCGGGGATCGCGGTGGACCCGTCTCCCCGCATCCGCCTGGAGGACGGCTCCAAGGAGATCACCATGCGCGCCATGGACCTCATCGCCCCCATCGGCATGGGGCAGAGGGGGCTCATCGTGGCCCCGCCCGGCTCCGGCAAGACAACCCTGCTCAAGCACCTCTGCCAGGCCGTGGGCGCGGCCTATCCGCAGATCAAGCTCTACGCCCTGCTCATCGACGAGCGGCCCGAAGAGGTGACGGATTTCAAGCGCGCGGTCCCCGCGGACGTGCGCTACTCGTCCTCGGACGAGACCTACGAGCACCACATCCAGACCGCGGACACGCTCATGAAGCAGGCCATGGAAGAAGCGGGAGCCGGGGCCGACGTGATGGTGGTCATCGATTCCCTGACCCGCCTCTCGCGCGTGCACAACGCCGAACAGCGCGGCGGCAGCGGGCGCACCATGTCGGGCGGAGTGGGGGCCGGAGCGCTCGAGATCCCGCGCAGGATATTCGGCGGGGCGCGCAAGATAGAGAACGG
>MGUS01000081.1:1711-9233 GCA_001800085.1 Elusimicrobia bacterium RIFCSPLOWO2_01_FULL_60_11
TTCGCTCTCCATCATCGCCACGATACTCGTGGACACGGGCAGCCGCATGGACCAGGTCATCTTCGAGGAATTCAAAGGCACGGGCAACATGGAGCTGGTGCTTTCGCGCGAAGTGTCCCAGCAGCGCATATTCCCGGCCATCGACATCGCCAAGAGCGGCACGCGCAAAGAGGAGCTCCTGATGACGCCCCTGGAACTGGAAAAGACGTGGCAGCTGCGCCGGCAGCTCATCGGCCTCGGACTCGTCGGGGCGGCGCAGGAGCTGGTGAACAAGCTCGAGGCCTACCGCACCAACGAAAAACTCCTGCAGTATATCGAAGAAGAATAAAATGATTTATAATTGTCGTAGCCGCAAGTTCAAAACCCGGACGTAAAAGGAGACCTGATTGGCAAAACCTAATTACTCGTTCCAAAAGAGGCAGAAAGAGCTGGAAAGGAAGAAGCGGAATGAAGAAAAGCGCATGAACAAACTCAACAAGAAGAACGAGGGCGACGCGGCACCGCCGGAAACAACGGAGGCACAATAAAATGGCATTGAGGACTGCGAGCGCGGTATGGGAAGGCGATTTGAAGGGCGGCAAGGGCAGCATGAAGCTGGGCAGCGGGGCTTACGAAGGCGCCTACTCCTTCGCCTCACGGTTCGAGAACGGCACCGGCACCAACCCGGAAGAATTGATCGGCGCGGCCCACGCGGGCTGCTATTCCATGGCGCTCTCCCACCTGTTGGCCTCCAAGGGGTTCACGCCCAAGCGCGTGGCCACCACGGCGGAAGTCAAGCTTGAGAAAGTGGGCGACGGCTTCAAGATCACCAACATCAACCTCAAGATGGAAGCGGACGTGCCCAAGATCGACGAAAAGACCTTCATGGAGACCGCCGAGGCCGCCAAGAAGGGCTGCCCCGTCTCCCAGGCGCTCGCAAGCACCGACATCACCCTGCAGGCCAAGCTTCTTTCAGCCGCGCGCTAACTCCCCAGGAGCAGCGCCTTCGCTTTCACGCGGTCGGGAGCGCTGCCCCAGATGACCAGGATGTCGAAGGCCTCCAGCACGGTGTCCGGCTCGGGGTTGGCGATCAAGTTCCCCTCCCGATAGACCGCCACCACGGTGGCCCCCGAACGCTGACGCACTCCCAGGTCGCGGATGCTCCTGCCCGCGGCGGGAGAATCCTCCCTTAAAGCGATCTGTTCGCGCAGGTCGCTCGTCACGACCTTCTGGCCCGCCAGGACCGAGCTCTGGTGAGCGGGTTCGCTGCTCGCCAAGCCGAATATCTCGTCCAAAATAACCTCCATCCTTTCCTTCACCGCCGTCACTCGCCGCTTGAGGACGAATCCCGCCAGGAGCATGCCGGCCGCAAGCCCCGCGACCTCCAAGCCCGCGCCTAGCTGGGACGCGGCCAGGGCCAGAAAGATCGACCCGAGCAAAGCGAACACCATCACCTCGAGCGTGTTGTAAAGCAGGTGGATCTTGATGCGGCGGAAGAACTTGTAGGACGCCATGGCCCCCGTGATCAAAATAAGGAGGAGATGGTTCACATACCTTGAGATGGCGGTGAAAAGGGGCAGGGAGGCCGCCCCGGCCAGAGCCCAGGCGATGACCTGCCCCGAGAAGAGCGCCCTGCAGGACACCTGGGCCGCGAGCACCACGCTCACCCACAGGGCGACGTAGACGAGGAGCCGGCTCACGTATTTGACGAAGATCACGCGCGCGGACGATCGGGCATGGCCGTCCCGCGAACCTTTGACTTTCTTCTCATAGGCCTCGAGCAGGGAATGGACGGGGGCGGGGATGGCGCGCATGAGGCCGCCCACCAGGCGGTCCGAGTTGCGGATGAGATGCGGGGCGGTGAATGCCGTGATGGAAGAGACCGCCACCGTGATTGGGTAGAGGAAATCGCTCGTCACTTTTGAAGCCGCCCCCAAGCTCGCGATGACGAAGGAGAACTCGCCGATCTGCGCCAAACTGACCCCGGTCTTGAAAGAATCCTTGAGCCCCCGGCCCGCGAGGAAGGACCCCAAAGACACCATCAGGATCTTCCCGGCCAGGAACACCGCGGTGATGCCGAGGATGGGGCCCTTGTGCGTCCAGAGCATGCGGGGCTCGATCATCATGCCCACGGCCACGAAGAAGATGGCGCTGAACATGTCCCGCACCGGGTGGATCCATTCCTCGATGCCCGGGGCCTGGCTGGACGCGGCGATGACGGCCCCCATCAGGAACGCGCCCAGGGCGACCGAGAAGCCGAAGTGGTGCGCCACAACGGCGGCCGAGAGACACAGCCCGAGAGCGCAGATGCCCGTCATCTCGCGCGAATGGAGGCGGCCCACGGCTTCAAGCGAGCGGGGCACCAGGAAAAGCCCCGCTACCAGGAAGAGGATGACGAAGAAGCTGACTTTGAGGAGCGCTCCGAGTGCGACGGCCGCGCCAGAGCTTTCGGCAGAAGCCAGTCCGGAGAGGACGGAGAGGATGACGACGGCCGCGATGTCTTCGAGGACGAGGATGCCGAAGACGACCTGGGCGAAGTCCTCGCGCATCATCTTCAAGTCCGTGAACACCTTGACGATGAGAGTGGTGCTGGCGATGGAGAGGATGGCGCCCAGGAACAAGCTGTCCCTGGCGTTCCAGCCGAAGGAGCGCCCGAGCAGGGTGCCGATGACCATCATGCCCGCCAGTTCGAAAAGGGCCGCGAGCCCCGCGGAGAACCCCACCTTGCGCAGCTTGGGCAGGTTGAACTCCAGGCCCAGGGTGAACATCAGGAACACGAGTCCCAGCTCCGCCAGGGTCCGGATGCTGTGGAGGTCTTTGACGAAGGAGAACGGCGGGGAGTAGGGGCCGATGACCAGGCCGGCGAGGATGTAGCCCAGCACCACGGGCTGGCGGAGCCGGTGGCAGAGCAGGGTCATCACGCCCGCCACGGCCACCACGATGGCAAGGTCCTGGAGCAGATAGGTCTCGGTCATGTCATTTCCTCGCGGCTTGGGTTTATGATAATATCATTGGGCCGTAATGTCTATAACTAAGGAGAATCACCCATGGCCATCGTAGAAGAATCGGAATACAAGGGAAACCCCATGATCGTGCTCAAGAGCACGGCCGAAGACAAGTTCCCTTTTCAGTTCGGAGTGAAGAAGGCGAAGCTGGTGCTGGAGAACGTGGAAGCGATCAAGAAGTTTGTGGAGAAGTACGAGAAATAAAGTAGTCGTAGTTGCCCGGATATAGGGTCACCTTGCCGTGGTGCACGTGCACCACGTGGTTGGCGAGGGCGTTGACGAAGTAAAGGTCGTGGCTGATGAAGCAGAGCGTGCCCTCGAAGTCCTGCAGGGCCGACACCAGGGCCTCCACGCTGTCGAGGTCCAAGTGAGTGGTGGGCTCGTCCATGAGCAGGACGTTGGGCGGGTCCAGCAGGAGTTTCACAAGAGACAGACGGCTTTTTTCCCCGCCGGAGAGGACCTTCACCTTCTTGAACACAGACTCTCCCCTGAAAAGAAAACTCCCGAGCGCGCTCCGCACCGTCTGCTCGGAATGGTCGCGAACGGAGAGCGCCTCTTCCAGCACCGTCTTCTCCGAATCCAGCGTCTCGGCCCTGTGCTGGGAGAAATAGCCCACTTTGACGTTGATGCCGGGCGTCCGCTCGCCCTTGTCGATGGGCACCACGCCCGCTAATATCTTCAGCAGAGTCGATTTGCCCGCGCCGTTGTGCCCCACGAAAGCCATCTTCCAACCCCGCTCCAGTTCAAAATTCAGATCCTTGTAGACTTTGACTTCGCCGTAGGATTTGTCGACGTGCTTGAGCGCCAGGGTGCGCACGCCCGTGCGCTGGGGCTGGGGGAAGCGGATCTTGAGCTTCTTGTTCTCTTCGGGCAGTTCGATGCGCTCCAGTTTTTCCAGACGCTTGAGCACGCTCTGCGCCCGGCTGGCCGTGGACGCCCGCGCGCGGTTCCGGTTGACGAAATCCTCCATGTCGGCGATCTCTTCCTGCTGTTCCCGGTAGGCCTGCTCCAGGCGTTCCTTATCTTCGGCCTTCTGCTTCACGAAGAATTCGTAGTCGCCGGCGTAGACCTTGAGCGTCTTGTTCTCCAAACTGACCACGGCCTTGCAAACGATGTTGATGAAGTTCCTGTCGTGGGAGATGAGGAAGATGGACCCGCGGTAATTCAAAAGGTAGTCCTGGAACCAGAGCATGGACTCGAGGTCGAGGTGGTTGGTGGGCTCGTCCAGCATGAGGAGGTTGGGCTCTTCGAGCAGGAGCCGCGCCATGGCGACCCTCATGGCCCAGCCGCCGGAGAGCGTGTTCACCTTGCGGTCGAAATCCGTCACCTTGAAACCCAGTCCCATGAGGACCGCCTTGGCCCTGGCTTCCACGCGTCCGTCCGGGTCCTCCAGGTGCGAGAGGGACTCCCTCAGCACCGTCAGTTCCGTGGAGACGGGCGCGTTCTCCTGGGGCAGGTAGCCCACGGTGATGCCGCGCTTGAACAAGATCTCGCCCTCGTCCGGCCATTCTTCGCTCAAGAGCATCTTGAAGAATGTGGATTTGCCCGCGCCGTTGGGGCCCACAAGCGCGAAACGGTCGCCCGCGTTGATCTGCAGGTTGGCGCCGTCCAGGAGCGTCTGGAGGCCGAAAGATTTATGGACATTTTTGACTGTAATCATAATTTGGAAGTGATAATATAATAAATTCAAGGAGGCATTTACAATGAAAATCCAAGTCATTCTTGCCGTGACCCTGTTCGCCGCGTCCGCCGGCTCCGCCGCGGCTCCCAAAGCGAAGAAAGCGCCGCCCAAAGTGAACACCCTTTCCCAGCTCCTCTTGTCGTCGCCCTGGTGCTCTTTCTCTTATAATAAGATCAGCGGCGCCAGCAGCACTAAGCGGGTGCAGTTCTTCAACAACGGCACCTGGGCGGACACCTCGCGGTATGAAGGGTATTCGAGCGGGGACGCGGGGACTTTCTCCAGCCAGCACGACGGGCAGGATGGCGGGCGGTGGAACGTGGAGGGGGAGCAGCTCTACATGTCCGGCGGAGACGAGGGCCTGACCGCCGTGGACCTGGCCGTCAAGCGCAACTCGAACGGCTACCCCATCCTTCTGGCCGACGGGGTGGAATACTCCCAGTGCCGCTAGCCGCAGCCCGGTCCGCTTCTTGAGGACTTGTTCCAGGGAAGGAACGCCAGGAGTTTGGCCATGGTGCAGAAACCGCTCACTCCCGCGAATATAAGCCCCGCGCCCACGATGACCGCGATCCAGCGGAGCGAAGGGAACAGCCCCCCGATCAGCGCCAGGGAACCCGCGATGATCTGGACCTGCCGCAGGATGGGGATGGGCCCCTTGGAGCGCACCACGGGGAACCCCGCGTTCATCCAGGCGGCCATGCCGCCTTCCACCAGGCGGACCTTGTCAAAACCCCGCAGTTTGAGGACATCGGCGACCTGGGCCGAGCGTATGCCCGTGTGGCAGAGAACATAAATCTGCTTGTCTTTGGGCAGGCCGCCGATCTTCTCGTTCAGGAGGCTCTGGGGGACGGAGACCGTGCCGGCGATGTGTTCATAGGCGAATTCATCGGGTTCCCGCACGTCCACCGCCAGGGAATCGGCCCGTCCGATGGCTTTACGCAGGTCTTGAACGTCAACGGGATCCACAGGATTCATAGGGTGGGGAGCGTCTTGCGGGGCTTGGCGGGAAAATCGGCTTCGATGGCTTCGATGTCCTTTTTTGAAAGGGCCAGGTCCGCCGAGCGCAGGTTCTCCAGGGTGCGGTCCGCATGGGACGACTTGGGAATGCCGAAAACGGCCGGGTCCCGCGTGAGATAGGCCAGAGTCACTTGCGCGGGAGTCGCCCCCAGTTCTTTGGAGATTTTTTTGAGCGCGGGGCTTTCCGGCCTGCCCGCCGGGGAGGCGGGCAGGCCTCCCTGGCTGAAGGGGCTGTAGCCCATCACGGCCACGCCGTGCGCCTTGCACCAGGGGATGACTTCAAATTCGATGGCGCGCTCCTTCAAATGGTAGAGCACCTGGTTGCAGACCATCTTGCCTTTGCCCATCGCCCGCTCGGCTTCCTCCAGGTCCTTCACGCCAAAATTGCTCACGCCCCAGCCCAGGATCTTCCCCTGTTCCTTGAGTTTCTCGAAAGCGCGGAAGGTCTCGCCGATGCGGGTATCTTCTTCGCGCCAGTGGAGCAGATAGACGTCCAGATGGTCCGTTTGAAGCCGCTTCAAACTCCTCTCGCAGGCCTTCAAGGTCCCCTCATAGCTGGCGTTCACCGGCATCACTTTGGAGACGACCCGGACCTTGTCCCGCGATCCCCGCAGGGCCTCAGCCGCTATCTCTTCCACTTTCCCGTCGCCATAGAGCTCGGCCGTGTCGATGTGGTTGGCGCCCGCCTCGATGCCCGCGCGGATGGCCTTGACGGATTCCGCGGGGGAGGGCTCCATGTTCCAGGTGCCCAGGCCGATGGCCGTGAACTTCATGCCCGAAGGTCCGAAATCCCTTGTTTTCATCATGGCTGTTTAAATCGTAGCAAAATTATTCTAATCTAGTACAGCAGATGAGATCCGCCGCCGCGCTTATATTCGCCGTATCCTTCTCTTTCCTCTGCGCCTTCGGCAAGAGCGAAGCGGGGGACAAGCCCAAGGCGAAAATGGCCCTCATAAAGGAAAAAACCATGAACGAACGATGGAAGAAATCCGACGCCGAATGGAAGAAGATATTGAGCCCCGAACAGTATAAGGTCTTGAGGGACAAAGGCACCGAGCGGGCCTTTTCGGGCAAGTGGTGGGACAACCATGAGAAAGGGATCTATGTCTGCGGCGCCTGCCGCTTGGAGCTTTTCAGTTCGGAAACAAAATTCGAATCGGGCACGGGCTGGCCCAGCTTCTGGGCGCCCATCGCGAGCTCGAGCGTGGCCACCGAGGAGGACAACAGCTTTTTCTCCAAGCGCACCGAGGTGCTCTGCCCGCGCTGCGGGGGCCACCTGGGCCATGTCTTCAACGACGGCCCCAAGCCCACGGGCCTGCGCTACTGCATGAACTCCGTTTCCCTGGACTTCGAAAAGAAGTGACCCCACTACCTGCTTATTCGCCGATAGGCGAATCTTCGATTCGCAAGCAGGTAGTGGGGTGAGCCTTTGTCTCTCGTGCGCCCACCTGCGCGTGGTCCAGAGCGCGCGGAGCGCTTTCCTGCTCTGCGGGCTGTCCAAGGAGGACCCAAAATTCAACAAATATCCGCCCCAGCCCGTCCTGCGCTGCTCCGGCCATGCCCTCCGAAAAGACCCTTCGGGAACTCGCGACCCTAAATAAGGAAGTCACCGCCTGCCGCAAGTGCCCGCGGCTGGTAAGCTATATTGGGGAGATCCGAAAAAAATTCCCGGCCTACTGGTGCAAACCCGTGCCCGGTTTCGGCGACCCGTCGGCTAAGATCATGCTCCTGGGTCTGGCTCCCGGCCGATACGGCTCCAACCGCACCGGGCGCATGTTCACGGGGGACGCTTCGGGAAAATTCCTCTTTCGCGCTCTCTACGATTTGGGCCTGGCCAGCAGCC
>MGUS01000082.1:0-4032 GCA_001800085.1 Elusimicrobia bacterium RIFCSPLOWO2_01_FULL_60_11
CCTGCCCGTGCTCAACAAGAAGGCCGTGGAGTCGCTGGTGAAGGCGGGCCTGGCCCTGGGCTGCAGCATACGCGAGGAATCCATATTCTCCCGCAAGCAGTATTTCTATCCGGACCTTCCCAAGGCCTACCAGATCACCCAGTTCGAAAAGCCCCTCGCTGAAGGCGGGTTCCTGGACGCTCCCCCCCGCGTCGGCATCACCCGCATCCATCTGGAAGAAGACGCGGGCAAGCTGTTGCACACGGTGGGCTCGGTGGAGCTGGACGGGTCGCTTGTGGACTTGAACCGCGCGGGCGTGCCGCTCATGGAGATCGTCTCCGAGCCGGACCTGCGGAGCGCGCAGGGGGCCATGGACTACCTCACGGCCCTGAAGAAGATCCTGCAGTACCTCGAAGTGTCCGACTGCGACATGGAAAAAGGTTCGCTCCGCTGCGACGCCAACGTCTCCATACGCCCCGAAGGGACCGTCCCCTTTGGCGCCAAGGTGGAGGTCAAGAACATGAACTCCTTCCGGGGCGTGCGGGACGCCATCGAATTCGAGATCATCCGGCAGACGCGCATGGCGGAGGCGGGCGAGCGCATCGCGCAGGAGACGCGCCTCTGGGACGCGGACAAGCAGGAGTCCCGCTCCATGCGCTCCAAGGAGCAGTCCCACGATTACCGCTATTTCCCCGAGCCGGACCTTCTGCCCCTGATCCTGACCCGGGAGAGCATCGAGTCCATCCGCAGAACGCTCCCGGAACTGGCCGCGGAAAAGCGCGCGCGCCTCGTGCGCGAGCACGGGATCTCGGACTACGACGCGGGCGTGCTCACCGGGGAAAAAGCCGTGGCTCAATTCTTTGAACGTATGCTTGCACTGGGGGTAACACTAAAAAGAAAACCATCAGCAAAAATGATTTCAAATTGGATTACAACAGACCTCTTAGGCCGATTAAATCAATCAAATAAAACAATTTCAGAATCACCTATATCACCAGAATCTTTATTCAAACTGCTCCAACTAATTGAAGAAGGCACGATTTCAGGTAAGATCGCAAAGGTTGTTTTTGATGAAATGTGGAAAAGTAGCCAAGATCCCGAAGTTATTGTGGAAGAGAAAGGATTAATTCAAGTTCTAAATGAAAATTATATTGTGACATGGGCAGAAGAAGCCATTGCAAAAAATCCAAAAGCCGCAGATGAGTTCCGTGCTGGGAAAGATAAAGCTATTGGGGCACTCGTAGGTGAAGTAATGAAACTCTCAAAGGGTAAAGCTAACCCCGCTCTTGTCAATAAAATACTGACCCAAAAAATCAAAGGAACTTAACAGCAGGCGGCGATGGGTGGCGGCGAATTGCCCGCCAGCGCACGTAGCGGATAGGGAGGCTCCGCGACGAAGTACGCGGAGGGAAAACCGACGGGACTGGTTTTCCATAAGGCCGGCGCCCAGGGCAATGAGACGCCAGCCCAGAGCCGCCTGCCGGCATAAGTAGCATTGACAGGCCGACGGGAAAGTAGTATTTTTAGGGGCTTGATATGATGCCCATAAGATTCGGAACGGCGGGCTGGCGCGCCCTCATCGCCCAGGATTTCACCTTCGGGAACGTGCGCATCGTGGCCCAGGCCATCGCCGACTACCTGCGCTCGGAAAAGCTCCACCACAAGCAGATCCTGGTGGGTTACGACACCCGCTTCCTCTCGGAGAACTTCGCCAAGACCGTGACGGAAACGCTCACGGCCAACGGCATCCAGGTCCTCCTCTGCGAGAAGGACACCCCCACCCCGGCCCTGGCGCTCCAGATCCTGAAACTCAAGACCGCCGGCTCGGTCAACATCACCGCGAGCCACAACCCCCCCGAATACAACGGCATCAAGTTCTCCACCTCCTGGGGCGGGCCCGCGCTCCCCGAAGTGACCCGCTCCCTGGAAGAGCGCTGCCTCCACCACCAGACGGACGGACGCCCCATCTCCCGCATGCCCATCGCCGAAGGCCTCCGCAAGAAACTCATCGTCCCCATCGACCCGGGCCCCGCCTACTTGAAGCACATGCGGGGACTCATCGATTTCAAGATCTTGAAGAAAGCCAGGCTTCCCGTGGTCTGCGACCCGCTCTACGGAACGGGACGGGGCTACCTGGACAAGCTCCTGGAAGAGTCCGGCTGCAAGGTGACCGTTCTGCACAACTGGCGGGACCCTCTTTTCGGCGGCGGCACCCCTGAACCTTCCGAAGAGAACCTGGGGGAGCTCATGAAGGTGATGAAAAAACAGAAGGCGAGTTTGGGCGTGGGGACGGACGGCGATTCCGACCGCTTCGGCATCGTGGATTCCGACGGCTCGTTCTTGACCCCCAACGAGATATTGCCGCTTGTGCTCGACCACCTCGTGAAGACCCGCAAGTGGAAAGGCGTGGTGGCGCGCTCGGTGATGACCAGCCACTTTTTGGACGCGGTGGCGCGCTCGCACGGCATCGAAGTGCGGGAGACCCCCGTGGGCTTCAAATACATCTCCGAAGTCATGCTCAAGGAGGACTTCATCCTGGGCGGCGAAGAATCCGGCGGGCTCACCATCAAGGGCCACATCCCGGAGAAGGACGGCATCCTCGCCTGCCTGCTCATGGCCGAAGTCCGCGCTCTCGCGAAAAGACCGCTCCGCCAGTGCCTGACGGACCTGCAGAAAAAAGTGGGGTTCTCCTACACGGAGCGCATGAACTTCTTCCTGCCGCTCGAGAAGATGAACGCTTTGAAAGAACGCCTCTCCACCCACCCGCCCACAACGCTGGGCGAGTTCTCCGTGAAAAGGATCGTGGACCTCGACGGTTCCAAGTTCATGTTCAAGGACCAGTCCTGGCTCGGCATCCGCCTCTCCGGCACGGAACCCGTCGTGCGGCTCTATGTGGAGAGCGATTCCCCCAAAAAGGTGAAGTCGCTCATCCAGCAGGGCAAGAAGCTGGTGGGGGTGTCGTGAGCAAGATCCTGTCCGTCAAGGCTAGGGAGATCCTGGATTCCAGGGGGAACCCCACCGTGGAAGTCGATGTCACGGCCGAAAAGAACATCCTGGGCCGCGCGGCCGTGCCTTCCGGCGCGTCCACGGGAGAACACGAAGCCGTGGAATTGAGGGACGGGGACAAGACCCGCTTCGGCGGCAAAGGCGTCTTGAAGGCCGTCCAGAACGTGAACCAGAAGCTCGCGCCCGCCTTGATCGGCGTCGACGTCACGCAGCAGCAGCAGATCGATAAAAAAATGCGGGACCAAGACGGCACGCCCAACAAGGCAAACCTCGGAGCCAACGCCATCCTCGGCGTCTCCCTGGCCTGCGCCCGCGCTTCCGCCCTCTCGCAGGACCTCCCGCTTTACGAGTCGCTCCGCAAGACCTTCGGCCTGACAGCCAAGACCTACCGGCTCCCCGTGCCCATGATGAACATCTTGAACGGCGGGGCCCACGCGGACAACAACGTGGACTTCCAGGAGTTCATGGTGATGCCCGTGGGCGCCAAAAAATTCTCCGAAGCCCTGCGCTGGGGCGCGGAGATATTCCATTCCCTCAAGAGCGTGCTCCACAAGAAGGGCCAAAACACCGCCGTGGGCGACGAAGGCGGCTTCGCGCCGGACTTGAAGTCGAACGAGGAAGCCGTGGAGGTCATCCTGGAAGCCGTGGCGCTGGCGGGTTTTAAAGCCGGCAGCGACATCGCCATCGCCCTGGACCCGGCCTCGAGCGAATTCTTCAAGGACGGCCTCTACAACCTGGAAGGCGAGTCCAAGGACCCGGTCAAGGACTCCGCCGCCATGGTCGAATTCTATGAGAACTGGGCCTCCAAGTACCCCATCGTCTCCATCGAAGACGGCCTCTCGCAGGACGACTGGGGCGGGTGGAAGACCCTGACCGAGAGCCTGGGCGGCAAGGTCCAGCTCGTGGGCGACGACCTCTTCGTCACCAACACCGCGCGCCTCTCGGAAGGCATCCGAAAGGGCGTGGGCAACTCCATCCTCATCAAGCTCAACCAGATCGGGACCCTCACCGAGACCATGGAAGCCATCGACATGGCGCACAAGGCCG
>MGUS01000082.1:4136-5591 GCA_001800085.1 Elusimicrobia bacterium RIFCSPLOWO2_01_FULL_60_11
GCTTCTCCGCATCGAAGAACAGCTCGGCGCCCGCGCCGAATTCTCCGGGCGCCTCGCGCTAGCTTCGGCTTGAAGTGCGCCTGGCGTGGGTCATCATCGGCCTGCTCCTGATCGGCGCTTTCCTGTCCAGCGAAGGCTCCCGGTCCTATTGGAAGCGCAAGCGCCACTTCAAGCACCTGGAACAGAAACTCTCCGAACTCAAGGTATCCAACGACAATCTGGCCCGCGAAGTGCAACGTCTGAAATCCGACCCCCGCGCCCTCGAGCGCATCGCCCGCAGCGAACTGGGACTGCAGAAGCCCGGAGAGATCGAATACCGCTTCACGGTGGGCCGATCCACCGGAAAAAATCCATGATCCCGCAGGGACTTGCGGGATGACTCCCGAACTGGCGCGCAACCTCGGGTTCGCCGGAGCGCTCCTCATGCCCCTCTGCAACATCCCCCTCATCGCCCGTATCATCAAGAGGAGATCGTCCGACGACATCTCGCTCCCCTGGGTCTTCGGCGTGGAGGTCTGCGTCCTTCTGATGGTGCCCTCTTCACTCGATTCCGCCGACCCGGTGCTGAAGCTCTTCGGCGTCACCAACGCTTTCTTCTTCAGCATCGTCACCCTCGTCGTCTGGCACTACCACGACCGGTAAAATGCGCGCGGCCCTGCTGGCGTTCCTTCTTCTGGGCTGTCTTTCCCCGGCAAAAAAAGTCACCTTCGAACAGGCGTTCGCCAGGGCCGGGTCGCGGGAGTCCGCGGGCAAGATGGACGAAGCCATATTGAACTTGGAGATCGCCCGCAGCTTGGACCCGGCCAAACCCGATTCCTACCTTTCTTTGAGCCGCATCTACAGGAAGCAGGGTTTCAACGAGAGGGCCTTCGAGTTCCTCTGTCTGGGCTTTGAGAACAGCAGTTCCATGCCGCCGAGCGCCCTCGACGACCTGCGCGAACTCTCCACCAACGGGGCCATGCTCATCGCCGTCTCCCCCAAAGGAAAGAAATCCCTCGCGGCCGGCAGGGGATTCGCGGACGGTCCCAAACAGGCCCGCGTCCTGGCCGCCTTGAAGGACCGGCCTCTCGAGTTCCTGCTCTTCACGGAAAAATTCGTGGAGGAAAGCAACATCAAGGACACTTTCATCCTCCTGAAGGATTTCCGCTGCCCGCCGCATCTGAAATGGCTCCACCTCTCCATCCGCGCCCGGGGCTTCTACCTCTTCGGGCGGGAGGACGACATGGAAAAGACCGTGGACGAGATCCTCCCGCTCATCCCCCAGTCCACCGACACGCGGCGCCTCTATGAAGTGGGGCGGGTGTGCCTGCTCCAGGGGCTGGACGAGGCGGCCCTGGCCCTGCTCCAGAGGGCCTACGACACGGTTCCCAAAGAGGACCGCGCCCTGCGCGCGAAGATCGAAAAAGCCCTCAAGTATCCCGAGATTTTCCTGGAAGAAGATGGACGGGATCCTTG
>MGUS01000082.1:5664-6718 GCA_001800085.1 Elusimicrobia bacterium RIFCSPLOWO2_01_FULL_60_11
CGCATCGCGCAGCTCATCGCCGAAAAACTCGCCGCTCCCCGCGAGATATTGGCCCTCACCTTCACCGACAAAGCCGCGCAGGAGATGGAGGACCGCGTGGACCGGCTCGTCCCCTACGGGTTCAACGACGTCTCCATCTCCACCTTCCATTCCTTCGGCGACAGGATATTGCGCGAGAACGCGCTCGACCTGGGGCTTTCCCCGGACGTGCACGTCCTCTCCCGGCCGGAGGCCGCGGTCTTCGTGCGCGAGAACCTCTTCCGTTTCAAGCTCAAGCACTACCGGCCCCTGGCCGACCCCACGCGGTTCATCGAATCCCTCCTGACCGCCTTCAGCCGCGCCAAGGACGAGGAGGCGTCGCCGGAGGATTATCTCAAGAGCGCGCGGAAGAAACTGAAGAAGGCCAAGACCCGGCAGGATAAGGAGACGGCTGAAAAAGTCATGGAAGCGGCCCTGGCCTACGGGCTCTATGAGAAGCTCAAGACCGAGCGGGGGTTCATCGACTTCGGCGACCAGGTCCTCCTGACCCTGAAGCTCCTGCGGGAACAGCCTTCGGTCCTTAAAAAAATCCGGAGCGGATTCCGCTTCATCGTGGTGGACGAGTTCCAGGACACCAACTTCGCCCAGTTCGAGCTCCTGAAAGTCCTGGCCGGGAAGAACCGCAACATCACCGTGGTGGGCGACGACGACCAGTCCATCTACAAGTTCCGCGGGGCCTGCCTTTCCAACATATTGGGGTTCCGCAAGGCCTATCCGGAAGCGCGGCAGATCGTGCTCCAGGAGAACTACCGTTCCACCCAGCCCATCCTCGACGCCGCTTACCGTCTCATCCAGCACAACAACCCGGACCGCCTGGAATACCGCGACCGCATCAACAAGGCGCTCACCGGCAGGACACCCGAAGGCCCCGCAGCGGAGCACCGGCGATTCGACGCGGTCTATTCCGAGTGCGAGGACATCGCTTCCTCCATCGGGGGGCGGCTGAAGGACGGGAAGTCCCAGCCCAAGGACTTCGCGGTCCTCGTGCGCACCAACGCCGCGGCCGAACCCTATC
>MGUS01000082.1:6741-12159 GCA_001800085.1 Elusimicrobia bacterium RIFCSPLOWO2_01_FULL_60_11
CTACCTGGCCGCCTCCGATCTCTACGACGTGGACGCGGAAGAGCTGACCGCGCTCACGCAGGCCGCCTCCAAAGCCAAACTGCCCCTGTCCGAGATCTTCCGCGGACGGCCTGAGAAAAAAATAAAAGGGCTCTGCGAGGACCTCTCCAGGTTCCGCAAACTTTCCCTGAAAGTCCCCACGGGCGTCCTCCTCTACCAGTATCTGGACGAGAAAGGCGTATTCAGGCGGCTCGCGGAATCGAACGACTGGAGCGCCGCGAAGGAGGCCCAGAACCTCCAGAGCTTCTTCGGCATGATCAAGCGCTTCTCCCAGGTGGCCCGCTACGACCGCCTGCACACGTTCGTGAGCTACCTGGAATCCTTGAGGCAGGCGGGCGAAGACCCGGCCGGCTCCGACATCTCCCAAGATGACAACGCGGTGCGGGTGCTCACCGTCCACGCGGCCAAGGGGCTTGAATTCGAGACGGTCTTCCTGGCGGGGTTGGAGCAGGAGCGTTTCCCCGCTCGCAACATGCCGGAACGCATCGAGCTCCCGGACGACCTGGTGCGGGACATCCTGCCTTCGGGGGACTATCATTTGCAGGAAGAGCGCCGTCTCTTCTATGTGGGCATGACCCGCGCCAAGACCGAACTCATCCTGACTTCCGCGAGGAACCTGGGAGGGCGCAAATCCTGGAAGCCGTCCCAGTTCGTGCTGGAAGCCCTGGACCGCCCCCTGGCGGACGAGAAGACGCTCAAGACGAGTCCGCTCGATTCGCTCAAGGCCTTTCAAAACCACCCGCAACCCCTGGAAACGAATGAGCCCGAAAGAGAGACCGTCCTCTCCGCCACGGCCGTGGAGGACTACCTGCGCTGCCCCCTGCGCTACAAATTCTCGAGGGTGGTCAAGATCCCGGTCCTCATGCACCACACGGCGGTCTTCGGCACGGCGGTCCATGAATCTCTCAAGGCCTACAATGCGGCGCGGCGGGACGAAAAAACTTTCAGCATGAAACAGCTTCTCGGCATCTTCGAGAATTCCTGGAAGAGCGAAGGGTTCATCTCCCGGGAGCACGAGGACAGGCGCTACCAGGAAGGGCTCGACATGCTTCGAGCCCATTTTAAAAGGGAGCAGAAGTCCAAGAGCCGGCCTTCCTTCGTGGAGCAAGGCTTCAAGATGAACGCTGCGGGGGCCAGGATCATCGGGCGCTGGGACCGCATCGACCTGGGAAAAGAATCCTCCGTCATCGATTACAAGACCTCGGACGTCAAGGATGAAAAGGCCGCGCAGGCCAAGGCCAAAGACAGCCGCCAGCTGGGACTCTACGCCATGGCCTTCGAAAAAAAGTTCGGCAAGTTGCCCGATAAATTGACCCTTCATTTTGTAAAATTCGGTATCGAGGGGACCGTGCGCCCCACCCCCCGGTGGATGGAAGGGATGCTCGAGGACGCCGAGAAAGCCGTCCGGGGCGTCTCACAAGGAAACTATGACCCGAACCCAAGTTATGGATGCCGCACCTGCCCTTATGAAAAGATCTGCCCCGCATTGCGGAAGGGGTAGGCATGGATATTAAATTCGAGAAACTGTCCCTATTCTTTGAACGTGTCAAAACGCTGTCCTTCTGGCAGCGTATTTTCGGCTGGACATCCTTCAAGGCCTTGAGTTACGAGGCCTACAATGAATTCAACGATCTAGTCGCTAGTTTTAACACAAGCAAAGACAACATTGATCGCCTAAGTCACGATAAGGTCATTGCTGAAACAAATTACAGAAATCTCGAAAAGAATCACAATTCCGTATTGGCCGAGAATGTAAAGCTGAAAGAGGAAATTACTAGGATCAATCATGATCTAGTCAAATTCAGAGATGAAAATACCGGCTTTAAATCTTCAGCGGAGAACAGACTGAAGGAATATGAAAATAAGGTCGCAATCCTACACTCCATGCAAAAGAGATCGGAGGAAAACGAAGCAAAGATACATAGTGACAGGGAAAGAGAAATTTCTGAAAAATTCAATTTAATGAAACAAACCTGGGCAAAACACGAATCTCATGTAGAGTCAGCCATTAAAGACATCTGCAAAAAACATACGATTGAATATATTGATAAGGAAAAAGTCCCTTTCAAAGGTAAGCCAGACAACTCCATAAAAATATGTGATGAATACATTATTTTTGATGCCAAGAGTCCAGCATCTGATGACCTGGAGAACTTTCCAACATATATACGAACTCAGGCCGAATCAGTCAAAAAATACATAAAGGAAGAAAATGTAAAAAAGGACATATTTCTCGTTATCCCCTCCAATACAATTGAAGTTGTCAATCAATTCACATTCAATATGGCAGATTATTATGTGTATGTCGTTACGCCAGATTCACTTGAACCCATCATTCTTAGTCTTAAGAAGCTCGAGGATTATGAATTCTTAAACGAACTGACCCCGGAGGAACGAGAAAACATATGTAGAGTCATTGGAAAATTTGCACATGCCGTAAAAAGAAGAATGCAAATTGATGTTTATTTCATGAGGCATTTTATTGAGATACTGGCCAAAAGTGAAGCAGAACTGCCAAAAGATATCTTTGATAAAGCGGTAGAAATTGAAACGTCAGAAAAATTAAACCCACCACAAGAGAAAAGGGCAAAGCAAATTCCATCTAAAGAGCTAGAAGCGGATGCTCGAAAAATCATCAAGGAAGTAGAAGCAAGGGCGATAGCTTCCCCTCCGTCAATCGAGAAGAGCATTGAGAGCATTCCCCTTTACAATATCGAAGAAAAGGACAAGCGGTAGCATGAGCGCGAGCGGCGTCCATGTCGTATTGGTCGAGCCCGAGATCCCCGGCAACACGGGGAATGTGGGACGCACCTGCGTGGCCACGGGGAGCGCGCTCCATCTCGTGGGCCGTCTTGGGTTCTCGCTGGACGACAAATACTTGAAGCGTTCCGGGCTGGACTACTGGCCCAATGTGGATTTAAAAATCCACAAGGATTGGGACTCTTTCCTGGAGACCCTGCCCGAGGACGCGCGGCTCTATTTCTTCGAGAAGGACGGCCCCAGGAATTTTTGGGACGCGGAATTCGCCCCCGAGTCCTACCTCGTCTTCGGGTCGGAGACATCGGGTTTCTCCAAGCGCATTTTAGAGGAGAACGGGGACCTTTTCATCCGCATCCCCATGACCGGCCCCGTCCGCTCACTCAACCTCTCCAGCTCCGCCGCCGTGGCGGTCTACGAGGCGCTACGGCAAATGAATGCCGTGGTCGTAGGGAACGGTCGCGACCGTTCCCTACCGCACAGATAAGGCCATTCATGGCCCTCCGAAAGATCGTCAAGCACGGCGACCCCGTCCTCCGCAGGAAATGCCTCGCGGTCAAGCAGATCGACAAGGAGATCCTGCGCCTCATCGACGACATGTTCGAGACCATGTACGACGCCCCGGGCATAGGTCTCGCCGCCAACCAGATCGGGGTGCCTTTGAGACTGGCCGTCATCGACATCCAGGAGAACGGCAAGAAATCCCCGATCGTGCTCATCAACCCCAAGGTCGTGGAGCTCAAGGGCCGGCTCTTCGAAGAGGAAGGTTGCCTCTCCATCCCGGGTTTTTTGGCGCCGGTCAAGCGCTACGCCTTCGCCAAGGTCGAAGCGCTGAATGAAAAAGGGTTCCCCGTCACGCTCACGGGCGAGGGGCTCCTCTCCCGGGCATTCCAGCACGAGACCGACCATCTCATCGGAAAATTCTTCGTGGACCGCGCCTCCCTGCTCAAGCGGCTCCGCATGTACGGCGCCATCCGCCGCTACAAGAAGACCCACCCCTGGTAGATGTGAAGACCGTCTTTTGGGGAACGCCCGAGGCCGCCGTCCCCTTCCTCGGATATCTTCTTAAAAACCATGAAGTCGTTGCCGCCGTCACGCAGCCCGACAAGCCGGCGCGCCGGGGAAATGAGCTCCAAAAATCTCCCGTAAAGATCCTGGCGGAGGAACACGGCATCCCCGTCCTCCAGCCCTCCGATTTGAAAGACCCGTCGTTCATCTCCCGGCTCAATGGATTCAAGGCGGAAACCGGCATCGTGGTGGCCTACGGCCGGATCCTTCCCTCCGGCGTGATATCGGCCTTCCCCAAAGGCCTCTACAACATCCACTTCTCGCTTCTGCCCCAGCTCCGGGGAGCCGCCCCCATCCAATGGGCGATCTTGAACGGCCTCAAAAAAACAGGCGTCTGCTCGTTCAAGATATCCGAGACCCTGGACACCGGGGAGATATTTTCGCGGCGCGAAGTCGGGTTGTCCCCGGACGAAACGTCCCTCACCCTGAAAAAGAAGCTCATCCCCCTTGGGATCGAAGCGCTTGAAGAGACGCTCCGCACCATCGGAACGGGCCGGACGCGCGGGGAGCCGCAAGCGGGCACATCCACTTACGCTCCCAAGATAAAAAAAGAGGACGCTAGGATCGACTGGCGCGCTTCCGCCGCCGAGATCGACAGGAAGGTCCGCGCTTTGGCCCTGCTGGGCGCCTTCTGCGCGGCGCCGGACGGCAAGGTCTTGAAGATCATTTCGGCCAGGCCTTTGGAAGGCCCCGCCAACGGCGACCCCGGGACCGTGGCCTCCATTGATGGGAAGAACGGCTTTGTGATAAAATGCGGGACAGGGAGCCTCCTCGTCACACGGGTGCGTCCGGAAGGCAAGAACGAGATGGATGCCTGGCCCTATCTGCAGGGCCATCCCCTGAAACCCGGCGACTGTTTCCGCATCTAAGCAAATTCAAGGAGGCACAAGATCTATGAATATATTCAAAACGTTCGCACTCATGTTCGGGCTTCTCCTGCTGCTCATGCTCATCGGAGAGCTCATCGGCGGCGTCCAGGGGATGATGACCTTCTTCGTCATCGGCCTGGCCATCAACTTCGTCTCTTATTGGTTCTCGGACAAGATCGTCCTCAAGATGTACGGCGCCAAGCCGGCCTCGGAGGAGGAACTGCCCCAGGTCCACCGCATCGTCAAAGAGCTGGCGCGGAAAGCCCGGATCCCCATGCCCAAGGTCTGCCGGATGGATTCCCCCATGCAGAACGCCTTCGCCACGGGCCGCGACCCCGAGCACGCGGCCGTGGTCGTGACCACGGGGATCTTGAAGGCCCTCGATGAAAAGGAACTGACCGGGGTCCTCGGCCATGAGTTGTCCCATGTCCTCAACCGCGACATCCTCATCTCAACGGTGGCCGCGGCGATAGCCGGGGCCATCTCGATGCTCTCCAGAAGCGCGCTTTGGTTCGGGGGCGGAAGGAACGACCGCGATGAAGGCGGCAACCCGCTCGTCCTCCTCTTCATCGCCATTTTGGCCCCCTTGGCGGCCATGGTCATACAGATGGCCATATCCCGCTCGCGCGAATACGCCGCCGATGATTCGGGCGCGCGCCTCACCGGCCTGCCGCTCTCCCTGGCC
>MGUS01000082.1:12192-15743 GCA_001800085.1 Elusimicrobia bacterium RIFCSPLOWO2_01_FULL_60_11
CGCTCAAAAAACTGGAATCCGGCGCGAAGGCGCACCCGGACAATTCGCACCCGGCCACAGCTCACCTTTTCATCGTCTCCCCCTTGTCCGGGAAGTCGTTCCTGACGCTCTTCTCGACCCACCCTCCCATCCCCGACCGCGTCAAGCGCCTCGAAGCCATCGCCAAGGGAACTTGACGCACCTTCTCGACTTTTCTCCTGAAGAAGTCGGGAAAAAATTCGGCGGCGAGGCCTACCGGACCGACCAGGTCCTGGACTGGGTGTTCACCAAACGCGTCCGCGCTTTCGGGGACATGACCAGCCTTCCCCAAGGGCTCCGCGCGGCGCTCCCCAAGTCCTTCGCCTTAAGGACGACGACGGTCGCAAGATCGGACATATCCGGCCAAGACTCCACCGCCAAGTTCACCCTTGAGACCGGCGACAAGAAACATTTCGCCTGCGTCCTCCTGCCCGAAGGCCGCTATCAATCCCTCTGCATCTCCAGCCAGGTGGGCTGCGCCTGGGCCTGCGCTTTCTGCGCTTCGGGCCTGGTGCCTTTGGAGCGCAACCTGACCTCGGGAGAGATCTTGGACCAGGTCTTCTGGGCGGAGGAATCGTCCGGCAAGAAGATCAGGAACGTCCTTTTCATGGGCATGGGCGAGCCTCTGGCCAATCCGGAAGGCACCGCGGGCGCCATCCGCTGGCTCTTGAGCCCCAAGGGTTTCGGCCTGAGCCCCTCCCGCGTCATCTTGTCCACCACGGGCCTGGCCCCCCAGATCCTGAAGATATCCAAAGAGAGATTCGGCATCAGCCTGGCCCTTTCTCTGCACGCCCCGGATGATGTTTTAAGGAAACGCATCATGCCCAAGTCCGCCATGTTCCCCATCCAGGACATCCTCACCGCCTGCAAGGCCTATGTTCAGGAGAACGACGCCGAGTTCACCGTGGAATACATCCTGCTCAAAGACGTGAATGACAGCCCGGGCCACGCGCGGGCCCTGGCCAAGCTGGTCCGCGGCGCGCGGTTCCCCTACCTGCCCAAGATCAACCTCATCCCCCAGAACCCCGTCCCGGGGATCTCGCTCACGGGCTCCACCCCGGAGCGGAGCCAGGCCTTCTTCAACCTTTTGAAAGCGCAGAGATTCACCGTCCACACCCGCAAGCCCAAGGGCCAGGACCTGGGCGCGGCCTGCGGACAGCTCCAGTGACGGGCTTCATCGTTTCCCTTCTCATCCTCCTTTCGGCCGGCCCGGCCGCCGCCGCAAAGGCCACCCTTGTCTATGACGGGGACGTGGTGCAGAGGACCGAGCGCCTGGATCTGAAGGGCACGGACTACCTGCCTTTGAAAACCGTGTCCCAGGCCTTCAAGGCCGACCTGCGGTCTCAGCCCGCGGGAGTGAAGTCCGTCAACGGCACGAACTATGTCCCGGCAAGTTTTTTCACAGGGGAGAGATTCTCGGACGCGGCCCAGTGCGACATCGAATGGGACGCGGACACGCTCACGCTTTCCGCCCGCCCGCGGGCCACGCTCTCCACGCCCCGCATCTTGAGCCTGACCTCGGAGGTCCGCGTCGTCTTCGAGTTCGGAGAGCCCATGGAATTCAAGGACCGCCTCTCGGGCCGCGTGCTCGCCATCGACGTGCCCAAAGCGCGCATCGCGGGCGATGAGACGGTCCGCATCAAGGACCCCGTGATCGAAAGCGTGGCCCTGGCCAAGGGCGCGAAAGGCGCCCGGATCAAGATCACCCTCTCCCAGGCGGCCACGGCCTACCACGCTTTCATGGCGGAGGACCCGCTCCGGCTCATCGTCCAGATCAAGAATCCCAAGGCGCCGGAAGAATCGGCGGACGAGGACAAGATCGTCCAGCTCCTCATGGGACCGGAAGCCGTGATCAAGCCGGACGCGAAGAAGGCGAAGAAAGGGAAGCCGGCCTTGAAGATCGCTGTGGACGCGGGGCACGGCGGAGAAGATCCCGGGGCCTCCGGGCGGGGCGGCACGAGGGAAAAGGACATCAACCTGATGGTGGCCAAAGAACTGGCGCGGCAGCTGGGACTGGATGGCTACAACGTTTTCCTGACCCGCAAGAGCGACACGTTCATCTCGCTCGGCGACCGCTCGCTCCTGGCCAACCAGGAGGGGGCGGACCTCTTCATCTCCATCCACTGCAACGCGGCGGCGGGCCGCCGCAACAGGGGCGAGGGAGGCTTCGAGGTCTATTTCCTCTCGGAGGACGCCACGGACCAGGAAGCCGAGGACGTGGCCAGATACGAGAACATGGAGCCCGAGCGCTCCGGCCTGCTGACCTCCGAGAACAAAAGGGCCTCCCAGGTGCTCTTCTCCATGGCCCGCACGGAATTCATCAATGAATCCTCGCTCCTCTGCCAGATGGTGAGCCGCGCGGTGGACCGGCGGGTGCCCATCTCCAACCGCGGCGCCAAACAGGCGGATTTCCACGTCCTCCACGGCGTGCAGGCGCCCTCCATCCTGGTGGAGATGGCCTTCATCGACCTGCCGTCGGAAGAAAAGAAATTGCGCCAGAGGAAATTCCGCACCGCCATGGTGGACGCCATCATCACGGGCCTGCAGAACTTCGAAAAGAAGGTCGCGCTCCTGAAATAAATGGATTTTTAAGAAAGGGCTTCCAGCACCCGCTCAGCGGGGATGGAGGCGATGTTCTTGTCGGGCGCTCTTAAAAACCGCACGGCATCCCCGGGCGGCTTCCATTCATCCGGCTCCGTCCGGCCGAAGAGCGCGACGGTCCTGGCTCCCACCGCGCCCGCGATGTGCATCACCCCCGTGTCGTTGCAGAGCACCGCTCCGCTCAAGCGGAAAATCCCGGCCATTTCCGTTATGGACACTCCTGAAACGACGGGAAACCCCGCCTTTTCGATCTCCCCGCGCCAATCCGATTCCGAAGGCCCCAGGACGAAGACCCCCTTCATCCCCTTGTCCCGCAGGACTTGGGCCACTCCCAGGTAGCTGGCCAGGGGCCAGCGGTTGGCGAGTTTGTAGGAACCGGGGTGGATAGCGATCGAAGGCAAGGGGGCTCCAAGGGCCTGCAGGATCTCCTTGGCGGAGGCCAGGTCATCATCGGGAACGAAGAACTCCAGCGACCTGTTCTCCAGGCGGATCCCGTAAGGAGCGAACACGCTGAAATTCTTGTCCACCTGGTGCGCCGCGCCGCCGTCGACGGGAGAGAGAAGGTTGTAGAAAGCGTTGGAGCCGGGGTTGCCGAACGGCGCGCCGTCTTGGCGCAGGCGGTAGGGGGCGCCCGAGAAAAGCGCGATCAGGTCGTTGGTGAGGTGCGTCCTCTGGGTTTCCAGCGTGACGGCAAGATCATATTTCTCTCTGCGGATCCCGCGGAGGAAGGAAAAGATCTTCCACGGCGCTCCGTTCAATTCCCGTTTGCGGTAAACATGGAGGCGGTCCAGGCGGGGGTTGTCCCTGAAAACGGGGAGGTTCCTGTCCTGGATGACAAGACCCAGGATGATGTCCTTGCGCCAGTTCTTGAGGGCGCGGAGCGTGGGAGTGACCTGGAACAGGTCTCCCATGCGGTAGGGTTCTTTGATAAG
>MGUS01000082.1:15781-15886 GCA_001800085.1 Elusimicrobia bacterium RIFCSPLOWO2_01_FULL_60_11
CCCAGGCGGTAGAGGCAGGACCTCCCCGCGGCCTCGGCCTTGCCGATCCAGGGCCGGTCCACCGTCTCGTCCCAATGGGAGTCCTTCAAGCGCAAACCACCTTAA
>MGUS01000082.1:15932-16049 GCA_001800085.1 Elusimicrobia bacterium RIFCSPLOWO2_01_FULL_60_11
TAGAGCAGGGTACACGGGTACATCGTATCAACTTTCCCGGGGGCGCGCAATTTGGTAAACTGGATGGAATCCAGTGAACATCGTCTTGATCGGCATGATGGGCTCGGGCAAGAGCAC
>MGUS01000082.1:16102-17991 GCA_001800085.1 Elusimicrobia bacterium RIFCSPLOWO2_01_FULL_60_11
AGATGATAGAGGACGAGCAGGGAAAAGCGGTCTCGGAGATATTTGAAGCCCAGGGCGAGGACGCGTTCCGCTCCCTGGAAAATGAGATGGTCCAGAGGCTCATGAATGAGAACGAAGCCGTGATCGCCACGGGAGGCGGGGCGCCCATCCTCGAAGAGAACTGGAAGGCCTTCGGGGACTCCGCCGTGGTGTGGCTCAAATGCGGCCCCGGGACGATCTTCAAACGCCTCGAGCGCGGCGGCGGCAGGACCCGCCCGCTCCTCAAAAACGCGTTTTCAGCGGAAAAAATATCCGGCATCCTCAAAGACAGGGAGAAGTTCTATGGAAAAGCCGGCTTCACCGTGGAGACCGACGGCTTGGAGCCGGAAGAGACCGCGGAAAAGATCCTGAGGCTGGTGTCGCCCAAAAAATGATCGACAACATCGTCATCGTCAAGGACTTCGACTCCCTGGGGACCGCCGTCGCAAAGACCGCCCCGTCCGGGCGGGCGCTCATCGTGACCCACCCCAAGCTCAAGTCCCTATACGGCGCGGCCGTCAAAAAATCCCTTTCAAAGGCCGGGATCCGTTCGGAACTCCACCTCCTCCCCGAAGGGGAGAAGACCAAGAACTTGGGCGCGGTGGAAGGCATCTACCGCGCCTGCGTCAAAGCGGGCCTGGACCGGGGCTCGTGCCTGATCGCCCTGGGAGGCGGCGTGGCCGGGGACACGGGCGGATTCGCCGCGGCCACATATCTGCGGGGCATCCCCATCGTCCAAGTCCCCACCACGCTCCTGGCGATGGTGGATTCGAGCATCGGGGGCAAGACCGGAGTGGACTTGAAAGAGGCCAAGAACTACGTCGGGGCATTCCACCAGCCGTCCCTGGTGTGGATCAACCTGGAGACCTTGAGGACCCTCCCTCAAAAGGAATTCGTGAACGGCATGGCCGAGGTGATCAAGTACGGGGTGATCGCGAATTTGAAACTTTTTGAGACCCTGGAGGCCTCCATCCCCATCCCCAAGTCCCCGGTAGGGGACGTCCTCACCCGCGTCGTTTCTTCCTGCGCCGCCATCAAGTCCGGAGTGGTGGGCCTCGATGAAAAGGAGACCTTCGGACTGCGGGAGATCTTGAACTTCGGCCACACCTGGGGCCACGCGATGGAGACCTTCGGGAACTACCGTTCCTATTCCCACGGACAGGCCGTCTCCATCGGCATGTGCGCCGCGGGGTGGATGGCCGTGAGACTCGGCCTCTGGAAGAAAGAAGATCTGACCCGGATGGAGAACCTTTTGAGCTGTGCCGGGCTGCCCGTGAAACTCGCCCGCCGAGTGCCGGAAGCGCCCCTATTCAAGATCCTTCTGCGGGACAAGAAGATCCGCCGGTCCCGTCCCAGGTTCGTCCTGCCGGTCAAGATCGGCAAGGTCGTCGTCAAAGAGGTGTCCCGCGGGACTGCCCTGGAGGGGCTGAAGTATGTCCAGCCCTAAGACCTTGGAGAGGATGACGGCCGCTGAAGGATTGAAGCTCTTCACCGAAGAGCCGCTCCTGGAGCTGGGCGCGCGGGCGCAGGAGGTCCGCTTCGTTAAGAATCCCAAGCGGGCCGTCACCTTCGTCATCGATTCCAATCCCAACTACACCAACGCCTGCGTGACGGACTGCTCCTTCTGCGCCTTTTACAGGAAACCCGGCTCCCCCGAGGCCTACACCCTGACCGTGGAACAGGTGATGGAAAAGATCGAATGGGCGCGTGAGTTGGGGGCCACCACGGTGCTCCTCCAGGGCGGTCACAACCCGGCCATCCCTTTGGATTACTATCTCGAGCTCGTGCGGGAGACCAAAAAGCGCTTTCCCGGCGTCACGCCCCATTTCTTCACGGCTTCCGAGATCCAGACCATGGCGCAGGTCTCCGGG
>MGUS01000082.1:18105-18888 GCA_001800085.1 Elusimicrobia bacterium RIFCSPLOWO2_01_FULL_60_11
TGCGCATGAGGGTGGCGCCAAAAAAGGGCGGCCCGCGGAAGTGGCTGGAGGTGCACCGGGCGGCGCACCGGATCGGATTCAAGACCACGGCCACCCTGATGTACGGGCACCTGGAACAGCCCGAGGACGTGCTGGAACACTTGGAGCATATCCGCGATCTCCAGGACGAGACGGGCGGGTTCACGGCTTTCATCCCCTGGAGTTTCAAACCCAACCGCACCCCCCTGGAAAAGCGCGTGCCTTACGGCTCCACGGCCAACGACTACTTGAGGATGATCGCGTTCTCCCGCGTCTACCTGGACAACTTCGTCCATGTCCAGGCGTCGTGGTTCTCGGAGGGCAAGAAAACGGGGCAGGCCGCGCTCCATTTCGGGGCGGACGATTTCGGCGGGACGATCTTCGAGGAGAACGTGCACCTGGCCACGGGGCACCGCGTGAAGGCGACCGTGGAAGAGACGAAGACGCTCATCCGCGAAGCGGGGTTCGTTCCCGCCCAGCGCACCACGCTCTACGATATTTTAGGGGAGTTCCCGGGGTAGATCAGGGTTTTGCGGCTGAGGAGAGGGCTTTCTTGCGCTCTTCGATCTTGTCTTTGATGGCCTGGATCTGGTCCGGGTTGTTGCGGAAGGCGAACTCGAAATTCTCGAAAGCGATGGAGAGCACTTCGGCATCCGTCTGGGCCCGCACCGTGGCCGTGGCGCTCGAGGGCGTCATGAGGGAGATCTCGCCGAAATAGCGCTTCTCGCCCAACTCGGCCACCATCTTCCGCTCGCCTTCCACGCT
>MGUS01000082.1:18900-21805 GCA_001800085.1 Elusimicrobia bacterium RIFCSPLOWO2_01_FULL_60_11
ATGAAGAGGATGGTGGAGCCCGCCTTATAGTGGTGCTTCTCGAAATTCTCCACGAGGGTCAGGATGTCCTCGCCGGAGCATCCGGAAAAGAATTCCAGTTCCTTCAAGACTTCCCGCGCCCACTTGATGTCTTCGAAGTCCAGCATCAGCGTATGATCTCCAGTTTTTCCGGGGCTTCAAAAAGACCCTTTTGGGCTCCTTCTTTGAAAAGGAGGGCCAGAGCCCGCTCGCCTTCGACTCCCAGGTCTTCCGTGTCTCCGTTCACATACATGCCGCAGAAAATCTTAGCGGTGTCCTTGGGGATCCCGCGTCCGTACTCCAGAGCGTAGTCGAGGGCCTGCGACTCGTTCGTCCGGGCGAAAATGATGCTTTCTTTGAGCGCTTTTTGAATGGCCCTTGCCGTAACGATGCCCAGGTCCTTCCGCACCACGTCCAAGCCCAGCGGGATGGGGAGTTTGTATCTATCATACCAGAATTTACCCAGGTCCAGGCAGCATTCCAGGCCGAAATCCTTGTAGTTGAGCTGGCCCTCGTGGATGATGAGACCCGCGTCCACCTGTCCGGACTTGACCGCCCCGATGATGTTCTCGAAACTCGTCTCCACCGACGTGAAGTCGTCCAGGATGATCTTCAAAAGCAGGTAAGCCGTGGTCTGGAAACCGGGGATGGCGATGCGCTTGCCGCGCAACTCATGCAGGGAGAATTTCTTCTCCGCCACGATCATGGGGCCGTAATTGCGCCCCACGCTCGCTCCGGAAGCCAATATCCAGTAGTTGCGCGCCACCTTGGGGTAGACCGCAGCCGAGATGGCCGTGACGTCGAGCTCGGAGCGCATGGCGCGCATGTTCAAGGACTGGATGTCCTCGATGACATGGTCGATCTCATAGCCCGGCAGGCGCACGGCGCCCTTGGAGAGCGCGTAGAACATGAAGGCGTCGTCCGGGTCCGGGCTGTGGCCCACGCGGAGGGTCTTGGAAGCGGTCGAGGTTTGCATTTTAAATCTGATCGGCGGGGGCGTCGCTTTCTTATTCCTCGATTTTCAAGGAAGCGACATCACCCGCCACATACTTAGGAATAAATCTTTTCAAGGATTGTGGCGGGGGAGGGAGTTGAACCCTCGACCTCTCGCTTATGAAGCGATTGCTCTAACCGGGCTGAGCTACCCCGCCCGAAAATCCGCTCGAAGGGATATCATACCAAAAGCCCCTTTTCGGCGCAAACGGCTCAGGAGGATCCGGTTCTTTCAGATGTTCTTCCAGATTCTTCTGATATTTTCCGGCAGGGTCATGGGATCGAAAGGCTTGGCGATGACGCCGGCGACTTCCTTGTTCTTCAAGGCCTTCGCTTCCTGCTCGCGGAGATTGGCCGTCATGAACACCACGGGGATGCCGCGGCAGAGCTTGTCCCCCTTGAACAACTTCAAAACCGCCGGGCCGTCCATGCCGGGCATCATGACGTCGAGCAGGATCAGCTGGGGGGTGAACTCCGTCGCCGCCCGCACGGCCTCGTCGGCCTGGCCGCAGATCCGAACGGAAAACCCTCCAACGGATTCCAGGGATACCTTGGCGATCGTTTGGATATCCGGGTCATCGTCGACCAGCAGGATCCGGCTGAGCTTCTCGTTCATCTTCCTTAAAGAATACAATGAATAGGGCGTTTTGTATAATGGAAAACATGCAAGCCATCCGCGTCAAGGAATTCGGCGGGCCGGAAGTGATGCGGCTGGAGGATGTCCCGACACCCAAGCCGGGACCCGGCGAAGTCCTCGTGAAGATCAAGGCCGCCGGGGTGAACCCCGTGGACACCTACCTGCGCACCGGGGCCTACGCGTACAAACCCGTTCTCCCTTACACTCCGGGGGCTGACGCCGGAGGCGTCGTGGAATCCGCCGGCGAAGGCGTCAAAGGATTGAAATCCGGGAGCCGCGTCTATCTGGCCGGGAGCCTCACCGGGACCTACGCCGAGTCCGCGCTCTGCAAGGTCTCCCAAGTCCATCCCATCCCCCCCCATATCAGCTTTTCCCAAGCGGCGGGCATCAACGTCCCCTATGCCACGGCTTACCGCGCGCTCAACCAAAGGATGTCCTGCAGGGCGGGGGAGACGATGCTGGTCCACGGGGCCAGCGGCGGCGTGGGCGTGGCTGCGGTCCAGCTGGGCCATGCCATGGGCCTTTGCGTCATCGGCACCGCCAGCACGGAACGCGGAAGGGCCCTGGTGAAAGAAGCCGGCGCCCACCATGTCTCCGACCATTCCAAGACCGGCTACTTGACGGAAGTGCTCAACATGACGGGCGGCAAGGGCGTCGACGTCATCCTGGAGATGCTGGCCAATGTCAACCTGAACAACGACTTGACCATCCTGGCCCGGGGCGGCAGGATCGTGGTCATCGGCAGCCGGGGCAAGATCGAGATCGACCCGCGCCTGGCCATGGGCCAGGACGCCAACATCCACGGGATGTCGCTCATGACCGTTCCGGAAGACGACCTCTACTCCATCCACTGCGCCCTCGTGGCCGGCCTCGAGAACAAGACCCTGAACCCGGTGGTCGGGGTCGAGATCCCCTTGAAAGACGCGGCCCGGGCCCACATCGATATCATGAAGCCGGGCTCCTACGGCAAGATCGTCCTCATCCCTTGAAGATATCCTCCGCGCTCTTTCTTGCCGGCGTCTTCATGATGGCCGCCGGGGACCTGCTCTGGCGCCCCTTCGGCGCGCAACACTCATTCCTATTGCTTAAAATCCTCTCCTGGTCCCAGCTCTACCTCGTGTTCTTCATGATGTCCTTCCTCTTCCTCGCCGCCCAAGGCGTGCGTGTGCCCACCGGGAAAGCCTCCCGCCCCCTTTTTTTTCCTGTCTTCCTCCTGACCGTGTCCTTTCTTTTCTCCGTCCTCCTCTCGCTGGAGCG
>MGUS01000083.1:0-4997 GCA_001800085.1 Elusimicrobia bacterium RIFCSPLOWO2_01_FULL_60_11
TCCTTTGACCACCGGCTCGAACTACATCGTGTACTACTCTTCCGGTAACGGACACAGAGGCACGGGCTGCGCTCCCTGCTATCCTCTGGCAGCGGTCACCGGTAACACCGGCGGCGTGCTTGAAGCAGGCGCTTCCTACTTCACATTCGCCCAGACCTGGGCGCAGTATCTGCCGGCCGGCCATGCCGACGCGGTCCGGAGCACGGACCCCGTCACATCCCCGAGATTCGCGGATACTCAATCATCGACCAGCGTGAGAGGCCTGGTGGTCTCCACTCAGACCCTCGCCATCGCCTCCGTGACGGTCAAGGGTTCCACCAACGCGACCGGCTCAACGGGCGCGACATCCATCAACCCCGGCCAGATCATCGAAGCCACGCTGACGATCGATGCCGGCACGACGGCGGGAGAATTCTTCTTCGTCGTCCGCGCTCAGGATGAATCGGGCAACCTTTCGCCGGCAAGCGTGGTCTACGCGACGGCTTCGGCCATCATCGGAGCAAGCGCGGTCACCGTTACCGACACCATCGACCCTAACGCCACCACCATACTCGCAGAAACCGACTTGGGCGGCGGTGTGGCCAGCGGCGGGACCATCCCCCCCGGCGCGCTGGATGGTTCGGACACGATGCTGCGCACGGCGGACACCAACCCCCCCGCGGACAGCGCGGGCGTGGACCTGGTCGGCCCCGCCGTGGACATCACGCTCGGTTCCGGCAAGACAGAATTCAAGAAGGCCATCACGCTCACCTTCACCCTCACGGGCGCAGCACTCGCCGAGATCAACAGCAAGACCTCGAACTTCGCCCTGGTCAAGGTGGCGTTCTTCAACGGCTCCCGCTGGGTGCTCATCCGCGAGTCCAGCTTCGACGGCACCACGGTCACTTGCCAAGTCACTCACTTGACCAAGTTCGGCGTGGCCATCGCGGCCCCGGCCAGCAACCTGAGCCAGGCCACCGTCTATCCTAACCCGTTCAGGCCCACCCTGGCGGCCCAGTCCTTGCAGGGCATCACCTTCGACTCGGTGCCCGCCAACACGACCATCTCCATCTACACGCTCGCCGGAGACCTCGTCAAGATGCTCAAGGACGACAACGGCGACGGCATGGTGGCATGGAACGCCAAGAACGAGGACGGCCAGGACGTGGCCAGCGGAGTATACTTCGCCTTACTGAAAGGCGCCGGCGACACGAAAACGTTAAAAGTCGCCGTGCAACGGTAAGGGGGTGACGACAATGAAAACTATTAAAATGGAGACCAAGATGACGAAAGAGACGAACGGCAAAGTCATTGTTGTCCTGGCCGCGGCACTCCTGCTCTCACTGAGCGCGAGCGCGAGAGCGGCGTTCAGCGGCAAGGCGGCGGGCACGCGGGGCGGACAGTTCCTGAAGCTCCCCGTCGGGGCCAAGGCCATCGGCATGGGCGAAGCGGCGACCGCGATCGCGGACGACGCCAACGCCATCTATTACAACGTGGCCGGACTGGCGTTCCTGGACAAGAAGAGCGGCGAGTACATGTTCTCCAAGTATGTCGAAGAGACCAGCTACCACTGGATCGGGTTCGGCATGCCCATATCGGAGAAAGCGGGCTCCTTCGGCATCGGCTTCCAGTATTTCACGGCCGGCGACATCGATGAGACCGACATCCGCGCTTCCAAAGTCGGGACCTTCAACCCTTCGGACTTGGCCGTCAACCTGGCTTACGCCCGCCACATCATGGGGCCTGAGCACTCCATCGGCTTGAACCTGAAGATCATCAACTCCAAGATCAAGGAGAGCGCCTCCACCGTCGCAGTCGACTTGGGCGCGCAGTGCCGCAAGTTCATGGACGGCAAGCTCATGCTGGGCGCGGCCATCCAGAACCTGGGCGGCAGCCTGAAGTTCGAGACGGAGAGCGCCAAGCTCCCCATCCTCATCAAGCTCGGCACCGGCTACAAAGTCCGGGAGAACTGGACCGCGGCCTTCGACCTGGTCTTCCCTGAGGATAACCAGCCCACCTTCGCGCTCGGAACGGACTACATGCACAAGATCCAAGACGACATGTCCATCTCCGGCCGCCTGGGATACAACTCCCGCGGCAGCAAAGTGGACGGGTTCAACGGCGTCACCGTCGGCTTCGGCTTCATGTTCCAGATCGCGTCCTTGGACTATGCCTGGATGCCCCTGGGCGACCTGGGCTCCACTCACCGCATCTCCGTCGGCGTGAAGTTCTAAGCTAACAAGACAAGATTCAAATAAAAGAACCCCGGTATCCTCTAAAGGATACCGGGGTTCTTGATTTTATCCCCTTATTAGTCTTTGCTCCAGAATCTTTTTTTCTTCTTTTCCGTTTGTCCCTGCTCCACTCTGCGCTTTTCCATGAGCATTTCCTGTTCTTTCTTCGGGAGTTTCTTTTCCTCGTCGGTGAGCAGGTCGACGTCGCTGCCGATCAGCTCTTTTCCGGGCCCTTTCATGGCGGGGATCGCCTTGGTTTTCCTCGGCGGCCGCCAGCCGGACAGGTCCTGCGCCAGCTCGTAGACCTGGTCCCGCAGCTTCCTGGAGTAAACGCTCATATTATAATTGCTGCCGTAAAATTCGTCTTTGCTCGTGCCCGGGGGCAGGTTCCACACATAGCAGGGGTTCTGCCAAAAGGGATACATGGGCTCATAGACCGTCACCGGGTAGCGGAAGAACGACCTGTTCTTCTTGATGCTGAGGACGACATCCATGTGCACGGGCGTGCCGCCGCTCTTGACCTGGCTCACCAAGGCCTCGAAATTCCCGGGCTTTTCACAGTCGGCGCGCTCCACGCCGAAAGCCCAGGGGCGGTCTTTGCTGCGGGCTATGACCAGGTATTCGTCTTCGCCCTGGTCTTCCACCACGAAGGTCTGCCAGCCGGTCTGCCACCTGGATTCGGATGCGTTGAATTCCTTCTGTACCCAGTCCTGGAACATGGAAGGCGGCATGCGGGTGCGGATGACTTTCTTGTAAGGGACGCGCTGCTTGACGTCGACGTCATGGAAGGCGTAAGCGGGCAGGCGGATGCCGAGGCCGAGCACGCTTAAAAAAATCAGGGTTTTGACTTTCATCGGAAAGGATATGTTAGCAAAAATGGATCAGTGTTTGAAGTGGCGCATGCCTGTGAACACCATGGCCATGCCGTGCTGGTTGGCGGCGTCGATGGATTCCTGGTCCTTCAAGCTCCCGCCGGGCTGGATGATGGCCGAGATTCCGGCCTTGGCGGCTTCGTCCACGCAGTCCCGGAAAGGAAAAAAAGCGTCCGAGGCCATCACCAGGGGCAGTTTGGACAGGGTGGGTATGATGTCAGATTTGGCGGCCGACATCTTGCTCAAGGCGATCTTAAGGGAATCGATGCGGCTCATCTGCCCCGCGCCGACCCCGCAGGACACGGAGCCCTGGGAAAGCAGGATGGCGTTGGACTTGACGAACTTGCACAGGCGCCAGGCAAAGCCCAGGGAATAGGCCTCTTCGGGCGTGGGAGGCCGCTTGGAGACCACCCTGTCCTCCGCGCTCACGAGATTGTCCTTTTCCTGCACCAGCAGGCCCCCTGAAACGCGCTTGAAATCGAGCTCATAAGGCAGGGAAAGCGTGCCTTCCTGCCTTAAAACGCGCAGATTGGGCTTTTTCTTGAATATCTCAAGGGCTTCGGGGGCATAATCCGGCGCGATGACGCATTCATAGAACGATTTGACGATCTCCGAGGCGGTCTCCTTGTCCACGGCGCTCCCAAAGCCGATGACGCCCCCGAACGCGCTCAAAGGGTCGCAGGAAAGGGCCATCTGGAAGGCGGAAAGGAGGGTTTCAGACACCGCGGTGCCGCAGGGGTTGTTGTGCTTGATGATGACGCAGACGGCGCCTTTGTAGGGCGAGCCGGCGAAGGAATTGGCGATGTTCCAGGCCGCGTCCAAGTCCAGGTAGTTGTTGAAAGAAAGCTCTTTGCCCTGCAGCTTTTGGGCGTGGACCACGCCCCATTCCAAAGATCCCGATTCCTTGTACAAGGCCGCCTTCTGCTGCGGGTTCTCCCCGTAGCGGAGGTCCGAGACCTTTTTGAGCCCCAGAGTGAGCTCATTGGAAAAAAGCGTGGCCGCGTCCGTCTGGATGGGCGTGGAGATCTTGACTCCCGACTTCAGGCCCGCCACGTCGTCCATCACCTCTTCGCGGAAATAGCGCGCGATCATGGAGTCGTAATGGGCGGTGTGGGCGAAGGCCTTGGCCGCAAGGGCCCTGCGGGATTCAAGGGAGAGGTTCTTGTTCTCTTTCAATTCGGCCAGGGCTTTGGGGTAGTCGGCGGGGTCGCAGAGGACGGCCACGCTCGCGAAATTCTTGCCCGCCGCGCGCAGCAGGGACACCCCGCCGATGTCGATGAACTCGATCATCTCGGGCTTGTCCAGCCTGTTGTCCATGCGCATCTTCTCGAAGGGGTAGAGGTTGACGATGACCCAGTCGATGGGCGCGATGCCGTGTTTCTCGACGTCGCCGGAATGCTTGGGGTTCTTGCGGTCGTAGAGGATGCCGCCGAAGACGTTGGGATGGAGGGTCTTCACGCGCCCGCCCAGGATCTCGGGGAAATGGGTCAGGTCGCTCACTTCCACCGTGGGGATGCCCGCGTCGCGCAGGGCCTTGGCCGTGCCGCCCGTGCTCACCAGCTCAAAGCCGGCCGCTTGGAGGCCGCGGGCAAACTCGGTCAGCCCTGTCTTATCGGATAAGGAGAGAAGCGCTCTCAAGGAATCAGTAAAGGGAACATTGGGATATAAATATTTTACAAATTATGGGGTTTCTCTTCCATAGCGCTCGAGCGCCGCCTGGATGGTGTCGGGGTCGAACCCGCGGCGGGCGAGGTAACCGAAGAGCCGGCGCTTGAGAGATTCGGGATCCTTCCCGCGGATCTGCGCGGCCCGCTTTTGCGCCAGCCGGAGGGCCCGATCTTCCTCCGTCGGGGAATCGGGCTCTTTGGCTGCTTCGCGCACGGCCCTGCGGGCGGCGTCTTTTGGGATGCCG
>MGUS01000083.1:5020-10366 GCA_001800085.1 Elusimicrobia bacterium RIFCSPLOWO2_01_FULL_60_11
AGCTTCACTTCCTTCAACTCCCGGATGACGCGCTCCAGCGTGGCTGCGGGCACCTTTTTTTTGGCGAGGCGCTCGCGCACGGCCTTTTCGGACAGGGCGCGCCGCGCGAGCATCTTGTAGGCGAGGTTCAAGGCGTCGTCCAAGCCGGGCATGGGTTTTAATTATACTAAGAAAAATGTAAAATCCTTTTATCATGGCGACCGCGACCGAAGAACTCCAGGAAGGGGCAGCGGCGCCCGACTTTTCCGTCAAGGACCAGGACGGCAAGACCGTTCGCCTCTCGGACTTCAAAGGCAGGCAGATCGTCCTTTATTTCTACCCCAAGGACGATACCCCGGGCTGCACCAAGGAATCCTGCGGTTTCCGGGACAACGAAAAGCGCCTGCAAGCGGTCGGGGCGCAGGTGCTGGGCGTGAGTTTGGACGGGCCGGAATCCCACCGGAAATTCATCAAGAAATTCTCCCTCAATTTCCCCCTCCTCTCCGACGAGGATGCCAAAGTGTCCAAGCTCTACGGGGTCTATAAGAAGAAGGCCATGTTCGCCAACATTTTCATGGGCATCGAGCGCTCCACTTTCGTGATCGGGGCCGACGGGAAGTTGAAGAAGATCTTCAGGAAAGTGAAGGTGGACGGCCACACCGAGGAAGTCCTGGCGGCGCTCTAGTGGCCAAGTCCAAGACCATCGCCGCGATCAGCGCCGACCTCTGTTCGGGCTGCGAGGCCTGCCTCTCGGTCATGCCCCACAAGGACTGCATCGTCAAGCTCGACGCCCCCTCCTCCACCCCCTTCGCCATGGTCGTCGTGGATGTCCAGAACGACAAGTGCACGGGCTGCACCCTCTGCGTGAGGATCTGCCCCTGGGACGCCATCACCATGGTGCCCAGACCTGATCCGTTATAATCCTATATATTGGTTTGAACGCAGGAGGGTATGGATCGATTCGTTGGCGATCCGGAGGCGGTTGCTCATTTTCTTCAGGAAATTGAGGAGAAGCTTCGTCCCCACCCGGGGATGTTCATGGATGAGCTTGATGAGGTCCTTTTCGTCCCAGATCGAGATCTTGATCTCCCTGGCGATCGAAGCGATGGCGGTCGCGCTCCGGGGCTGGCTGTCGAAGAGGGCCATCTCTCCGAAGATCTCGCCCTGTTTCAAGCGCGCCAGGCGCGTGCCTTTCATGTCGTGGCCTTCCGATTTCCAGATCTCGATGATGCCCTGCACCACCAGGTACATCTTGTCCCCCTTGTCGCCCTGGCGGAAAACGATGGTGTCGGAGGGCAGGGAGACCTCCTGGGAGATGCGCTGGAGCATCTCCAGCTCGTGGTCTTCCAGTCCCGAGAAAACGTCCACGGCGGATAGGAGACCGATCAGCTTCTCGTCCTTGGTCATGGCCTAGTAAATATAAGGGAAATGTCCCCGGAGTTCAAGGGCGGCCGATCAATTTTTTGAACTCCGCTTCGGTGAGTATCCGCACGCCCAGCTTGGCCGCTTTTTCCGCTTTGGAGCCGGCGTCGGCGCCCGCCACCACGA
This sequence comes from Elusimicrobia bacterium RIFCSPLOWO2_01_FULL_60_11, assembly GCA_001800085.1. GTDB lineage: Bacteria > Elusimicrobiota > Elusimicrobia > 2-02-FULL-39-32 > 2-02-FULL-39-32 > 2-01-FULL-60-11. Next base: position 6,548 of record MGUS01000083.1, read on the forward strand.
AATCGGTCTTTTTAGAGACGCTGGACGAGGCCTTGCCGCCCAGCTCGAGCACGAGGGATTCCGCCTCCTGCCTGGAGAACGACGCCAGCTCGCCCGTGAACACCAGGGTCTTGCCGGACAGCGCCGATTCCTTGACGCTCCTTTCCGGTTCGGAGAAGTTGACCCCCGCCTCTTTCATCTTTTCGATGATGCGGCGGGTGCTTTTGAGCCGGAAGAACGAGGCGACGGAATCCGATATGACGGGTCCCAGCTCCTGGATCTTTTCCAGGTCCTCCGCCTTGGCAAGGGAGAGGGCATCCAGGGTGCCGAACCGTTCGGCCAGCACGCGGGCGACTTTTTCGCCCACGTGGCGGATGCCCAGGCCCGTGAGCAGCTTGGAAAGCGGGCGGGTCTTGCTGGCCTCTATGTTGGCCAGGAGGTTCTCGGCCTTCTTGTCCGCGAAAAGCTCCAAGCCGGTCAGATCGTCCTTTTTCAGGGCATAGATGTCCGAGAAATCCTTCACGAGCCCCTTTGCCACAAGCTGGGCGACCGCGGATTCTCCCAGGCCCTCGATGTCGAGCCCGTCCCGGCTGGCAAAATGGAGGAGCCCCCGCTCCAGCTGCGCCGGGCAGAGCGGGTTCACGCAGCGGTAGGCCACTTCGCCCTCGTCCGCTCGCAGCACCTGGCCCGCGCAGACCGGACAGGCCTTGGGAGGCGCGATCGCGGCCGGTCTTCCGCCCCCTGGCCCGCTCACGCGCACGACCTTGGGGATGACGTCCCCCGCCCGCTCGATGAGCACCTTGTCGCCGATGCGTACGCCCAGGCGCTCCACCTCGTCAAAATTGTGAAGGGAGACGGAGGAGATGGTGACGCCTCCGCATTCCACCGGGCTCACTTTGGCCACGGGCGTGACGGCGCCGGTGCGCCCCACGGAATATTCCACCGAGAGGACCCGCGTTTCCGCCTGGGTGGCGGAGAACTTGAACGCCACGGCCCAGCGCGGGCTCTTGGCGGTCATTCCCAGGGATTTCTGAAGGCCAAGATCGTTGACCTTGACCACGATCCCGTCGATCTCGTAGGCGGTCTTGGGACGGTCTTCGAGCCACTTCCTGTATATCCTGACGGCTTCATCGGGCGTATTGGCCGTGGGAATGGGGAATGCCGCCACGGGCAGGCGGAGTTTTCGGCAATGTTCTATGAATTGGGAATGCTTTTTCACGCCCATGGAGTCCGGGATCTCCCCCGCGGAATGGACCGTGAATTTGAGCGGACGCTCCGCCGTGACCGCGGGATCTTTCTGCCTCAAGGAGCCGGCGGCGGAATTCCTCGGGTTGACGAAGGTCTTCTTTCCTTCCTGGAGCGCGTCCCGGTTCAAGGCCTCGAAATCCTTCTTATCGATGTACACTTCACCGCGGCATTCGAAGACCTCCGGCACGGACGCGCCCCGGCCGCCCAGGCGGAGCGGTATGGAGCGGATCGTGCGGGCGTTGGCCGTCACGTCCTCCCCCGCTTCCCCGTCTCCCCGCGTGGCGGCCGATCTGAGAAGGCCCTTCTCATAGACGAGCGACAGGCTCGTCCCGTCCATCTTGGGCTCGATGGCCACTTCAAAATCATCTTTCCCCGCGAGGCCCTTGGCGGCCCTTTCCCACCATTCCCGGAATTCGTCCTCGCTGTAGACGTTGTCCAGGGAGAGCATGGGCCTGGAATGGCGCACTGGCTTGAAGGCGGCCGAGACCTTGCCTCCGACCCTCTGGGTGGGAGAGTCGGGGGTGATCAGCCCGGGATGGCGCGCCTCCAGGGCTTTGAGCTTTTGGAGGAGGTCGTCGAATTCCTTGTCGGTGACTTCGGGAGAGTCCGAGACGTAGTAGAGGTGCTCGTGGCGTTCGATCTCGCGGCGGAGCTCGTCGATCTCGCGGAGGACGCGCTCGCTCATGCGGCGGGTTTTCTTTCCGCCTTGACCTTGTCGAGGATGCCGTTGACGAATTTCCCGGAGTCCTCGGTGGAATAGGTCTTGGCCACTTCGATGGCTTCGTCGATGATGACGGAAAGGGGCGTCTCGGGGTCGAAAAGGATCTCAAAGGTGGAGAGGCGCAGGATGTTCCTGTCCACGACGGCCATGCGCTTGATGTCCCAGTTCTGCGTGTACTTGACGAGGATGGCGTCGATCCGGGGCTTGTGGACTTCGACCCCGTTTGCCAGGTGGGTGGCGAATTCCCGCACGGAAGAAGGACCCGGTTCGGACAAAGTGGATTTGAGGGCTTCCTCTACCGCGATTCTGCAGGTGTCGGCCAGATAGAGCGTTTGGAGCGCCATCTCGCGGCCTTCCCGCCGGCTACCCATGGAAGAGCGCCGCCATCTCAAGGGCCGCTTCGGCGCATTCTGTTCCTTTATTAGAGGTCCCTTTGCCGCACCTGGCCTTGGCCTGGGCCAGGGTGTCGGGCGTGAGGACACCGAAGGCCACGGGAACGCCGGAGTCGAGCATCACTCGCATGAGCCCCTGGGCGACGGCTTGAGCGATGTAATGGTTGTGGGACGTCTCTCCCTTTAGGATGCAGCCCAAGGCGAGGATGGCGTCGTATCGTCCGCTTTTAGCCAGGCCAAGGACCGCGGCGGGCAACTCGAAGGCGCCCGGGACCCAGACCGTGTCCTTGGGGCGGAGTTTGACCCCGCGCCTGGCGAGCAGGGCGCTTGCGCCCTCCAACAGGCCCCGCGTGATGTTCTCGTTGTATCTGGAGACGGCGATCCCTATGCGCATCAGACCACCTTGAGCAGATGGCCCATCTTTTTCCGTTTGGTCTTCAAGTAGCGGAGGTTGCTCGGGTTGGCCTTGATCTCCAGGGGCACGCGGCGCGTGACGCGGAGGTTATAGCCCTCGAGACCCACGATCTTCCGGGGGTTGTTGGTCATGAGCCGGATGGAGGTGAGCCCCAAGTCGGAAAGGATCTGGGCGCCGATGCCGTATTCGCGCAGGTCCGGGGCGAAGCCCAGCTTCTTGTTGGCCTGCACGGTGTCCAGTCCCTTGTCCTGAAGGGCGTAAGAATGGAGTTTGTTGGCCAGGCCGATGCCCCGCCCTTCCTGGTGCATGTAGAGCACCACGCCCCGCCCTTCCCGCTCCACTTTTTTGAGGGCGGCCGCGAGCTGTTCTCCGCAGTCGCAGCGGAGGGAATGGAGGACGTCCCCCGTAAAACAGGAAGAATGCACCCGAACGAGGACGTTCTTGCGGCCCGCGACGTCGCTTTTCACGAGGGCCACGTGGGTCTCGTGAAGGACGGCGTCCTCATACAGGTGCAGGGTGAAGAGGCCGTGGCGGGTGGGGAGCGACGTGGAGACCACGCGCTTCACCAGCTTTTCGGTCTTTCTGCGGTAGACGATGAGGTCCTGGATGGAGATCATCTTCAGGCGGAATTTTTTGGCGAAGCGCGTGAGCTCTTTCATGCGCGCCATGGAGCCGTCCTCGTTCATGATCTCGCAGATGACGGCCGCGGGCGCGCATCCGGAGAGCTTGGCCAGGTCCACGCCCGCCTCGGTGTGGCCGGCCCGCACGAGCACGCCGCCTTCCTTGTAGCGCAGAGGGAAGACATGCCCCGGGCGGGAAAGGTCGTCCGGCCGGGTCTTGGCGTGGATCATGGCCCGTATGGTGAGCGCGCGGTCGTGGGCGGATATGCCCGTGGTGACGTTCTTGGCGGCGTCCACCGAAACGGTGAAGGCGGCTTCCCTGGTCTTGTCCGGCCGCTCCACCATGGGGAAGAGGTTCAGGGAATCCAGGCGCTCTCCCAGCATGGGCACGCAGATGAGCCCCCGGCCGTGCATGGCCATGAAATTGACCATGGCGGGAGTGAC
>MGUS01000083.1:10379-10863 GCA_001800085.1 Elusimicrobia bacterium RIFCSPLOWO2_01_FULL_60_11
GCAGACCAGGTCCCCCTCGTTCTCGCGGGACGGGTCGTCCACCACGACGATCATCTTGCCCTTCTTGACGTCGGCGAGGGCTTCAGGGATGGCGGAGAGTCGCATGATTCACGGTCACTTTGGCCAGGATGTCGGCCTCCAGATTCACGGCGTCCCCCGCCCGTTTATAGCGCAGAGCGGTGGCTTTTTCCGTGTACGGCAGTACGGACACTGAGAATTCCCCGTTCCGGATCCCGGCGATGGTGAGGGAGACGCCGTCCACCGCCACGGACCCTTTCGGGACCAGGCAGGGCGCGAGGCCCCGGGGATAGGAGAAGAAATAGAGGCGGGAATTCTTCTGCGGCAGGATCTTCACGATCTTTCCCGTCCCGTCCACATGGCCCTGCACGAAATGCCCCCCGATCTCGTCGCCCGCGCGCAGGGGCAGTTCCAGGTTGACGGCGGCCCCTTTTTTCAATTTTCCCGCCGTCGACCTCCGCAGGGT
>MGUS01000084.1:0-2273 GCA_001800085.1 Elusimicrobia bacterium RIFCSPLOWO2_01_FULL_60_11
TCTCGTCGAAATTCTCAGGCGCGGGAACGCCCCAGTTGAGGGTCCTGGGCGAGGCATGCTCCGCTCCCGCGGAAACCTCTGCCGACAACTCGCCGTATTCGTCCACCGTTACCTTGGAAAGCCGCCAGGATTCCGGTGAGTCCAGTTTCAGGACGGCCTTGTTCCATGATTCAAGGAATCCGAGCGGCGCTCCCGGCGCCGAACCGCTTTTAAGGACCAGTTCGGGAAGGACTTCATTGGAGCGGGAGAAACCTTTGGGCAGGGGAAAGACCTTGCCTTCGCGGTCGATGCCTTTGAAATTTTTGGGGGCGCGGATGAGCGCTTGCGGCGCGCGCAGGGAAACGCTTACTCGGATGCGGTCGGGGAGGGCCCTGCGCAGGGAGACCTTGGAGATCTCGGGGTAGCGCTCCATCAGGCCGAGCTCGGCCTTGCGGGTGGAGATGAACAGAAGCGAGCGCCCCAGGAGAGGCTGCAGGTCGGTTTTGATCCGCGCTGACAAATCATTCTGTTCATTCAGCATGACTGATTTTATCAAAAAAAAGTCGTCGCGGAAAAGAAAATCGTAGATGCGGAGCGTGGCGAAGGCCATGAGGAAGAGCGCGGCGCAGATCTTCAATGTTTTGAACGCCGCCCGCAGGGAATTGCGGACCTTGCGCTGCCTGACCTTGTCGCGGAGCTCCACTTTTTGGAAGATCCTCATGATTTTTGGGAAAGGCGGATGATTTCAAGGAGCATTTCGGAGAAGGAATAACCCGCCGCTTTGGCGGATTCCGGATAGAGCGAGGTCTCGGTCATGCCCGGGATGGAATTGAGCTCCAGAAAGAACGGCCTGCCGTTCCTGTCGATGATGAAATCGGACCTTGAAAATGCCCGGCAGCCGAGTATGCCGTGCGCATCCAGGGCCCATTTGCGGATGAGGGCCGAGGTCCTGGCCGCGAGGCGCGCGGGAAGGATGTGCCTGGAACCGCCTTTGTCATATTTGGCTTTGAAATCATAGAAAGAGCCCTTGGGGATGATCTCCACGATGGGCAGGGTCTTGTCTCCCAGCACGGGGACGGTCACTTCCCGTCCCGCGACGAATCTTTCCGCCAGGGCCTGGCGCGAATGTTCGAGAGCCAGCTTGAGAGCGGTCTTGACCTGGGACGGTCTGCGCACGATGGTGACGCCGATGGCCGAGCCGCCGTCCACCGGCTTGACCACGAAGGGGAGGGGCAGGGTGACTTTCTGATCCGAGTCCGACAGGATTTGAAAAGGGGCCGTGGAGATCCCGCGCGCCGAGAGAAGGGTCTTTGTGAGGGCCTTGTTCATGGAGAGGGCGCTGGCCAGGACGCCCGAGCCGGAATAAGGGATGCGCATCATCTCGCAGAGTCCCTGGACCGTGCCGTCCTCCCCGAATCTGCCGTGGAGGGCGATGAAGCAGAAATCGATCTTGTTCTTAAGGAGGTCGGCGGGGAGACGCGAAGTCACTTCGATGCCCCGGGCCGGGATCCGGGCTTGGCGCAGGGCGTTGACGACCGCTCTCCCGCTTTTACGGGATATCGCCGTTTCGTCGGACCGGCCCCCATAGAGCACCCCGACTCTCACAGTCCCACCATCTTCACCTCAGGTTCCAGATCCACCCCGTGTTTTTCTTTGACTTTCTTTTGGACCTCAAGGATCAGGTCCTTGACGTCCTGCGCTTTGGCGCCGCCCAGGTTCACGATGAAATTGGCGTGCTTGGGAGAGACCTGCGCAGCCCCGACCCGGAGCCCTTTGAGTCCCGCGCTTTCAATGAGCCGGGCCGCGAAATCGCCCTCGGGATTTTTGAATATGGACCCCACGTTCAGCATCCCCACGGGTTGTTTTTCCAGGCGCCATTCAAGGAACGACTGTATCGAGCGGATTATATCATCTTTCATCCCCCGTCGCAATTGAAGCGTGGCGAAGCACACGACTTTGCCCGAGAGCGACGACAGGCGGTATTGGAAACTGAGCCGCGCGGAATCGAGGAGTTCGAGGTTCCCTTCCGCGTTCAAGACTTCGACCGTCTTGATGACGCTGCCGATCTCCAGGTCGCGCGTGCCCGCGTTCATCGCCAGAGCGCCGCCCACGGTGCCCGGGATGCCCACGAGAGGTTCGACCCCGCCGAGGCCCTGGTCCGCGCAAAGCTTCACCAGGGTGGGCAGGAACACGCCCGCGCCCGCGCGCACCGAGTCCCCGTTGAATTCCACGGACTGGAATTCCCCTTTGAGGCGCAGCGTCAGGCCCGGGATGCCCTTGTCCCCCACGAGCAG
>MGUS01000084.1:2394-4336 GCA_001800085.1 Elusimicrobia bacterium RIFCSPLOWO2_01_FULL_60_11
AGAGTGGTGTGCTTGGCCAGGGGTTCGCCTTTGAGCACGAGGCAGCCGGTCTTTAACAGTTCTTCCATTATGTATAATCTAGCATTCATGCCTTCTCTCGCGCAACTCGACAGGAAAGTCCTCTGGCATCCTTTCACTCAACAAACGGAATGGGAGAAGGGCATCCATGAGGACATCCTGGTCATCTCCAGGGGACGCGGGGCCTACCTTTATGATTCCAAAGGGAAAAGATATTTCGACGCGGTCTCCTCGCTCTGGGTGAATCTTTTCGGGCACAATGAACCGTCCATCGACCGGGCCGTCGAACGGCAGTTGAAGCGGGTGGCCCACAGCACTTTCCTGGGGCTCACCCACGAGCCCGGCATCCGCCTGGCGAAGGAACTTCTGGCCGTCGCTCCAAAGAACCTTTCCCGCGTCTTCTATTCCGACAACGGCTCCACGGCGGTCGAAGTCGCGCTCAAGATGGCGTTCCAATATCACGCCCAGGCGCCGGGCGGAAGGACCCGTTCGCGCTTCCTCACCTTGAAGAATTCTTATCATGGGGACACCCTCGGCGCGGTCTCCGTGGGCGGCATCGGCCTGTTCCACAAGAAATTCCGCCCTCTCCTTTTCAAAAATCATACCGTCATGTCCCCCCACTGCGCCCCCTGTCCTCACAACAAAAGACCCCCCGCGCGCCTCGAGGATTATGAATACCGGGGCGAGGACCCGAGACCCGGGGACTCCCGGGAAAAGACCGCCTGCCGCTGGGAATGCCTGGGCCAGGCCGAAGCGGTCCTTAAAAAACATTCCAAAGAGATCGCGGCGACCGTGGTGGAGCCGGTGGTCCAGGGCGCGGGCGGGATGCTCACGGCGCCGCCCGGATATCTTAAAGGGCTTTCGCGGCTTTGCAGAAAATACAGGGTGCTTTTGATCGTGGACGAGGTCGCCACAGGATTCGGCCGCACGGGAAAGGTCTTCGCCTGCGGGCTGGAAGACGTGTTGCCCGACATCCTCTGCGCCGCCAAGGGGATCTCCGGCGGCTACCTGCCCCTGGCGGCCACCCTGGCCACGGAAAAGATCTACAATGCGTTCCTCGGCAGATATGAGGACTTCAAGACGTTCTTCCACGGGCACAGCTACACCGGCAACCCCCTGGCCTGCTCGGCCGGACTGGCCAGCCTGGCCCTGTTGAAGAAAAGATTGAAAAGCGCTTCTTTCAAAGGAACGCTCAAGGCGTTCCGGGACGGCTTGGCCCGCCTCTCCCGATTGCCGCGAGTGCGCCAGGCGCGCTCCGCGGGGCTCATGGCCGGCGTGGAGATCGTCGGAGATGAAAAGGAACGCGCCGGAAAAAAGATCTGCATGAAGCTTCGGGAATACGGGGTCCTCATGAGGCCTCTCGGGAACGTGCTCGTCCTGGTCCCGCCCTTGTCTTCCACCTCCAAAGAAATAGGATCGCTCATGGACCGCGTCTCCCATGCCATCCGGGAACATTAAAATCCTGGCCCGCAAAAGCGCCGTGCTGGCGCCCTGGGCGTCGTTCGCCGCGGCCGCGGCATTATATTTCGGCGTATCGGGATCTCCGGCGGCCGTCTACCCGGCCTTCCTCCCCCTGCTTTTGTGGATCTACGGGTCCCACGAGACCCGTTTGGATTCCCCCAGCATTCCCTGGGTGCTGGGAGTTTACGCGCTCCTCCTCCTGTTCATCTTCCTCCATCCTACGCCCCGCGCCTTCGCGGAGACGCTCTGCATGGTGCTTCAATGGGCCGTCATCGGCTGCGCCGCGGGGATGGCCGCCCTGCTTTTCGATGACAATCAAGCCCGCCTGCTCGCCGTCCGCGACAAGATCGGCGAACTGGCCGGAGCGCTGAAAGAAAGATCCAAGGTCAATGAGTTCTACAGGGCGAAGATCCCGGCGCTCCATGCCCAGATCGGGGAGCGCAAGCGCCTGGCCGCTTACGCC
>MGUS01000084.1:4353-7371 GCA_001800085.1 Elusimicrobia bacterium RIFCSPLOWO2_01_FULL_60_11
CCTGGACCCGGGGCCCATCCGCGAGACTCTGATCCGGAAGACGCGGAACCTCTTCCCTCAGGACGAGGTCTCCCTGCGCACCGCCCCTTCTGCCGACCCGTTGGAACTCTGGGTGCGGGACCGCAAGGTCTCCATCCTGGTCAAAGACGGGTCCGCCGACAAGCGCTTGACCGCTTTCCCCGCCGCCGCAGCAAGCGCCCCGCCCAGATCCGCCATCGCCACGCCTCTCATGGCCGGGAGGAAGCTCATGGGGATCCTTCGCGTCGACTCCCCGCAGACGGGGCGGTTCTCCGAAGCCGACGTCTTGCAGCTCGAGGTCTACGCCTCGCTGGCCACCCTGGCCCTTGAGAACGCCCACCTTTTTTCGGAGATCAACGCCCTGGCGACGCGCGACGGGCTGACCGGCCTGGCCACGCAGAGGATCTTCCACGAGCGCCTCTCGGACGAGCTCCTTCGCGCGGCCCGGTTCCGCAACCCCGTGGCCCTGATCATGGCCGACATCGATTATTTTAAAAAGGTCAACGACGTCCACGGCCACCCGGCCGGAGACCAGGTCCTTAAAGACATCGCCAAGATCCTCCAAGCCGGCCTGCGTCCCGCGGACCTGGCCGCGCGCTACGGAGGCGAAGAATTCTGCCTGGTCCTCCCGGGCCTCTCGTCCGCGGACGCGCGCCGGCTGGCCGAAGACATCCGCAGGAACATCGAAGCCCATCCCGTGAGGACGGCGGGCGCCGCGTTCTCCGTGACCGCCAGCTTCGGCGTGGCGTCATTCCCCGAGGACGCGCAGACGGAGAGCCAGCTTGTGCGCAGGGCGGACGAACGCCTCTATCAAGCCAAGACGCAGGGCAGGAACAGGGTGGCGGGCCCATGATTTTTTTCCTTGTCATCCCCGCCGCGGTCGCCGTCGGAATCCTGGGTTTCGCGTTCCCCGCGAGGCAGAAGATGGTCTGGATCGTCCCCGGGGTCCTGGCCGGTCTCGGCCTCGCGGGGGCCGGACTCGTGTTCTTAGAGGGAAGCGCCCTCTCCGCGTTCCTCGCGGCGCTGGCCGTCGACGTCATCGGCATGGCGGCGTTCCTCTTCGGGTTCAAGCGTTCCAAGACGGCCGGCATGGCGTCCTGGCTCCGCCGCGCGGAAGAACTGCAAAATTCGGTCCGGGCGGAAGAAGAAGACGGGGCATCGCTGAAAAAAGAATTCGACGCCCTGGAAGACGAGACGGCGCGCAGCGTGCGCACCTACCGCGTGGTCAAGGGGCTCGGAGAAGCGCTCAACTGGGAAGAAATGGCCCCGCACATGGATTACGCGGTGCAGCAGTGCATGGGGTTCCGCGACTATTGCCTTTATCTGATGGATGACTCGTCCGCCCTGCAAAAGATCCTGTTCCGGGGAGCCAAGATGGTGGAGGCTTCGGCCCCGGGGAATTCCGCCGCTTCAAGTTGGCACGTCAAGAACAACGAGACCTACCTGGAACTTCCCATCCGCCGGGCCGGTAACCTGATCGCGCTCCTCTGGTTGAGGATATCCCCCTACATGGCGGAACAATCGAAAGAGAAGCTCCAGACCCAGTCCGAAGAGATCTCCGAAGAACTGGTGATGGGTCTGGAGAAAGCGCGGCTCTTCTCATCCCTCGAACGGCTCTCGCGGCTGGACGGACTCACGGGCGTCCACAGGAGAAAAGTGTTCGATGACAGGCTCAGCGAGGAGATCCGCCGCGCCAAGGCCTTCCGCACGGTCTTTTCCATCCTCATCTGCGACCTGGACCATTTCAAATCCGTCAACGACACCCACGGCCACCAGGCGGGCGACGAGGTCTTGAGCCGCATGGGGCGGGTCCTCCAGGAAAGCGTCTATGAGACGGATTTCGTGGCCCGCTACGGAGGAGAGGAGTTCGTGGTCCTCTTCCCCCAGGCCGACCCGGCGGGGGTCCGGAAAAAGGCCGAATCCATCCGCCGCCGCATCGAGGCGGAGAAGTTCACGTTCGGGTGGAACGAGATCCGCGTGACGGCCAGCATCGGCATCGCCCATTATCCTGTCGACGGCGCGGACGGCGCCGCGCTCGTGGCGGCGGCCGACAAGGCGCTGTACCGGGCCAAGGACGCGGGGCGCAACCGTGTTGTCGACTCGTCTCAGATATAGTAAAATTCCGCTTCATCAGGCGCAAGGGGAAGGGTGCGTGAGTGGTTTAAACGGCCAGTCTCGAAAACTGGTGCGGATTAACGTCTGCCGAGAGTTCGAATCTCTCCCCTTCCGCCAACTTTAAAAAAGTATCATAAGCATGCGGAAGGCGATGCCGCTTCCTCAATCCCGAGGAATTAGAAAGGCGGCGCCCCCTCCGCGCCCAATTGGAATGATTAAAAAACTTATACCGATGTTATTGGCCGCGCTTCTAACCTCCGCCCCTTCCTGGGCCCGGAAGCCGCCCTCGCTGCGCCTTTTCATCGACGATCCTTATTTCTCCCCCAATCGCGACCAGGTGAAGGACCTTTTGGCCTTCCGTCTCGAATCCGAGGGCATGAAGAAGATCACCACCTGGGAGATCCGCATCGAGGACTCGGCCGGCGCGACGCAGAGGACCCTCACGGGAACGGGCCCCATGCCGGAGACGGCTGTCTGGGACGGGCTGAATGATTTCGGCGCGGCCTGCGCGGACGGCAGTTACCTGGCCTCTTTGACCGCCTGGGATTCGAAGCGCGGCGTGGTGAGCGCGCAGGCGGAGAACGCCATGTTGGACCTGGCCCCGCCCATCATCTCCCTGGCCCGGGACAGGAAATCGCTTGGAGATTTTCTGGCTTCGGCCGCGGACCTCTCCGGGATCGAACATTGGAAGCTGGAGATCCGGGACTCCAAAGGAGATCTGTCCGATATCCGCGCGTCTTCAGGGGCCGTTCCCAGCGGCATCGCCTGGACGCCCGAAGAGAACGCCGTTCTCCCCCCGGGTCAAGGCACCGCCATCCTCTTCGCGTCCGACAGGGCGGGGAACCGCGGACAGTCGCCTCCGGTCGGCATAGCTTTCCCTAAGAC
>MGUS01000084.1:7440-7582 GCA_001800085.1 Elusimicrobia bacterium RIFCSPLOWO2_01_FULL_60_11
GATGACGACGCTTTTTTCCATTTCCGACCTCTTCGGACCCGACGCCGGCATGAACGACGACCTGAGACCGGAGGCGGCCGCGGTCCTGGCCCCGCTGGCGCAAGTGCTGTCGGACAACCCCGGGTCCCGGGCCGTCATCCTG
>MGUS01000084.1:7591-9319 GCA_001800085.1 Elusimicrobia bacterium RIFCSPLOWO2_01_FULL_60_11
CGCGTTCGCGGTCATAGCCGCCCTGGCGCTGGCCGCGGTCATCGCGTTCAAAACCATGTTTCCCCCTGAAAAGATCCGCGCCTTCATAACGGAGAACATCGCGAAGGAACTGGGGCGTGAGGCCCGGCTGGGGGATATCCAAGCGGGGCTGTTCAAAGGCATCGTGGTCCGCGATTTCGCCCTCTCCGAATCCCCCGGTTTCAAGAACGGGACTTTCATCGAAGCGCGCGCGTTCGTCCTTAAGCTCTCCCTTCGGCCCCTGCTTCAAAAGAAAGTTGTCATCCGCGAAGTCGCCCTCGATACCCCCCAGATCACCGTCATACGGAACGCGGATGGTAAAACATTCAACTTCTCCGACCTGACGGCGCCAAAACCCGGGAGCGCAGCGCCCAAAAAGGCCGGACAGGACGGAGAGGCCGTCCAGCCGCTTTCGATCACGGTCACTCTAGCCGAGATCAAAAACGGGAAGATCGTTTTCATGGACAAGAGCAAGCGCAAGATGAAGCTGACCTTGGACCCTATCGATCTGACCGTCAAGGCCGCCGACTTGACCCGCCCGATGTCTGTGGACCTCCAAACCAAAGCATCCGGAACTTACGAAGGCAAGGAGATCCGCGCCGCCCTGGGGTTAAAATGCGTCGTTGAGCTCCTGGCGGCCCGCGTAAAAGTCGAACAACTCTCCCTCGACCTGCCCGAACTGGGACTGGACGCCAAAGGCGGCGTCTCCGGTTTTGCAAAGCCCGACCTGGACTTCTCGTTCACGGTACGGAACATCGATCTGAGATCCGTCGGCCGCTGGGTGAAGATATCCAGCGAAGCCGCCATCACGGCGTCCCCGTCTGTCCAAGGTTCCTTGAAGGGCGGCCTGCAAAAACTGGCCTGCGACCTGGACATCCGGGACCTGGGCCTTCAATATCAGAGCTACCGCCTTGAAAAGATCGGCGTCGCGGCAAAGATCACCGCGGCCGGGGCCATGATAAAGTCCCAGGGAAATATGACGGTCGGCAGCCTTGCCGACCCGAGATTCGAGGCGCAGAACGTCGAAGCGGCGTGGGACATGTCCGATCTGGCCGGCGGCCTCGGCAAGATGTCGGGGACCGTGAAATTGACCACGGGCGGGGGCCGCATCAAGAACATCCCCCTCCTTTCCGCCATCGCCCCCATCCTCCATACGGATCCCTCGGTCCTGGCCTTCACCCGGATGAGCGGGAACACCGCCATCTCTGACGGATTTGCCAGAACGGACGATTTTCAGGTCAATTCACCCGTGGCGGACGTTTATGCCCGCGGGGCGGTGGGTCTGGCCAAGATGCTGCCGGACATGGCCCTGACGGCGAAGCTTCCCAAGGGCTCCATCGGCGGCGCCGTGGGAGAGCTTTCCAATGACGCCGAGGGACGGCCCACGTTCGTTTTTAAGATGAAGGGTTCGTGGAAACCTGTATTCGATTCTTCGCAAGTCCAGAAAAAAGCCTTGGAAAAAGCGAAAGAAGAGATCAAGACCAAGGCCGCGGACATCATTCAGAACGAAGGCAAGAAACTTCTGGAGGGGTTATTCAAACGATGATGGATGATTTTCTGGCAGGATTCGGCAAGACCTTGAGCAGGATCAACCTCTATTCCCTGCAGCACCCGCTCGTGCAGGAATCCGTGAAGGAGTCCTTCGACGGGCTTTCGGCCGTCATGGCGGAGGAGCCCGAGATCACCCTGGCGTCCTCCGACGGCAAGCTC
>MGUS01000084.1:9332-11026 GCA_001800085.1 Elusimicrobia bacterium RIFCSPLOWO2_01_FULL_60_11
TCATCGCGGGAGGCCCGGCCTCCATCCAGCAGTCTCTGGTGCAGTTCTTCGAGAAGAACCAGCTCTACAGCATCTCGTTCAAGCGCGGGCTCACGCAGGAGGAGATGACGTCCTTCTACAAGCTTTTCACGGGCAAGCGCGAGGACTTGAAGAGTCCCGAGGACTTCACCAAGTTCCTGGACGGCGAGAAAGTCACTCACATCGCGGTCAACACCGCGTTCTTCTCTAAAGTCGGGGAGAAGGGCGATGGTTCCGGAGGTGGCGGGGGGAGCGGGGGGAGCGGCACGGGAGCGCCGGGGATCGGGGGATTCGGAGGCGAAGGCGGCGCGGGAAAAGGCGGGACCGGGAAAGGGAACAGCTTGGCCCAGAAAATGGAGAAGATGACTTTGGATTCCATGCTCTGGGAAGTCATCAATCAGGCCGTCCCGGACGCGGAAGACCAGAAAAAGATCTATGAGATCATTTTCCGGCAGATCCAGAGCGAGCTGACCCAGCAGATCGAGAGCGCCACATCCGTCCTCCGCGTGGAAAAGCAGACCCTCACCAACGAAAAAGACAGGATCGAATCCGTCATCCAGACCATCGCGGAAGGCGTGGTGATGGTGGACAACGAGGGGAGCATCATCATGATGAACCCCGTGGCCGAAAAGATCTACGGAAAGAACCTGTCCGATCTGAAGGGCAAAAAGATCCAGGAGCTGGCCGGAGAGGAGGTGATGATCAGCTTTGCCAAGGAGTTCACGAGCCCCGGGGACCGGCCCATCAATAAGGAAGTCCTGATCCAAAGCACCCTGAACACTCAAAGGACGGTCAAGCAGAGCACGGCCATGATCGAGAACGTCGAAGGCCGCGTGGTGGGCATGATGTCCATCCTGACCGACATCGCCAAGCAGAGGGAACTGCGGGAAGCCCAGGACCAGTTCCTGCACAACGTCACCCATGAGCTCCGCAGCCCTCTCACCGCCATCAAGGCGTCCCTGGCCACCCTCGCCACCGATACGGACGCCAAGCTCTCCCCGGCCCACAGGAACCTTCTGGCCATCGCCAACCGCAACATCGACCGCCTGGCCAGGATGGTCAACGACATCCTGGACTTCGCCAAGATCTCCGAGGGGCACGTTTCGCTCTCCGTCCGGCCCGTGGACGCGGGCAAACTCATCCAGGACGTCATCACGAGCCTGCAGTCCTGGGCGCAGAGCAAACAGATCTCCCTGGCCTTCGCTCCCTCCGGCGCTCTGCCCAGGGTCATGGCCGACGCGGACCGGGTCGTCCAGGTGCTGGTGAACCTGTTGTCCAATGCCATCAAGTTCACCCCCAAAGACGGCAAGATCGCTCTCAGGACCGAAGCGTCCCCCTTGATGCTGAAGATCCTCGTGACGGACACGGGGCCCGGCATTTCCAAGAAAGACCAGGAAAAGATATTTCAGAAGTTCTTCCAGATGAAACAGACGGTGAAGATGGACACCCCGGGCACCGGCCTCGGGCTTTTCATCACCAAGAAGATCGTGGAGATGCATCAGGGGGAGATCGGGTTCTTGAGCGAAGAGGGCCGGGGCACGACTTTCTGGTTCACCCTGCCCGTGGTGCCGGAATCCGCTCCCAAGGAAGCGGCCGCCGACGTCGCGCCGCAGAAAAAGAAGCGCTGGTTCTCCCGGCTCTTCGGCAGGTGAAGTATAATAAGTCCTGGATTTTCA
>MGUS01000084.1:11105-14300 GCA_001800085.1 Elusimicrobia bacterium RIFCSPLOWO2_01_FULL_60_11
ATAAAAAACTTCATAAGCATGCGGAGGGTGATGTCGCTTCCTCAATCTCGAGGAATTAGAATGCGACGCCCCCTCCGCCAACTTTGAAACTTAAATTAGAGCCGCGAGCCCAGCTTTCCGTCAGGAACGCCATGCGCTTCTCCAACGTCCTCGAGATGTCCGAGGAGGACGCCTCCCGCCTGGCCTCCCTGCTGGAAGCCGACCCTCTTTTTCAGAAACTCTTCAGGTCGCAGGACCCCGAGCTCAAGGTCTTTTCCCGCCAGAGGTTCCCCGGCAGCCGGCTCTCGACGTCCTTCTACGAGGTCCGCGAAACGGCGGCGGAGCCCGCGGCGTCCCCCGACATCGAGCCCCTGGTCGAACGGCATAAAGAGCTGGTGGACAAGATCCGCGCCATCGGTTCCGAAAAATACGAGATGTACTTCCTGCACGAGGAAGGCGACAAGACGCACGACGACATCGCCGAAGCCCTGGGCTTGCCTTTGGCGACCGTCAAGGAGATCCAGGGCTTGACCGACCAGGTCCTCATGAACCCCGATTTTTTCGCGACCCGGATGGCTTCCACGGGCGCGCATGAGCTTAAGATGCGCTATACCTGCCTGGCGCGGTACAGCGCGGGGACCGGCCGGGACCCCGAGATCGATTTCCTGTCCCCCGGCATGGCCCGCGGGACTTATAAGATCCATTACGAGAAGATCCGAAAACTCAAGACCGGCGGCGTCCTTTCCGAAAAAGAGCGGAAGACGCTCCAGGAGACGGTGCGCATCCTGGAGATGATCAACTCGAGGAGGAATCTGATCTACCGCATACTCGCTTCGATCCCCAAGTGGCAGAAGGATTTTTTCGACGACGCGGACTGGGCCCGGTTGACGCCCTTCACCCAGAAAAGCGCGGCCCGGGAGCTCAAAGTCACTCCCGCCGCGGTCTGCCGCGCCATCCAGGACCGTTCCGTCCTTCCTCTATCCGGCGAAGAGACCCCTCTGGCTGATTTCTTCCCTTCCGCCAAGGACATCCTGAAGCGCAAGGTGACGGCGCTGATGCGGGAGAACAAGGACAGGACGGATGAGGAGATCAGGAAGGTCTTGGAAAAGGATTTCGGCGTCCGGCTTTCCCGCCGCTCGGTGAACGTCTACCGTAATGAGATCATCGGGAAAAAGAAAAAGCCGTAGGGGCGGGTTTCAAACCCGCCCGCACTAATCCCCGAAAGAGATCCCCAGGGCCCGCGCGGCCCGCACTTCTTCGCCCCTGGGGTCCACCCGCTTGGGTTTGTCCACGGCGTCCTTGATCGGGACGCCTTCGATGGAGTTCCCCCTCAGAGCGGCCATTTTCCCAAAATCCCCTTGCGCGATGAGTTCCACGGCTTTGATGCCGAACCGCGTGGCCAGCCACCGGTCGTGCGCGGTGGGGATGCCCCCTCTCTGCAGATGTCCCAGGACCGTCACCCGGGTCTCCAGGCCGGTCTTTTCTTCGATGTTTTGGGCCAGCAGGTTGCCCACGCCGCCCAGACGCAGGGGGTCGGGCGATCCCTTCACGAATTTCCGCACCGTGAGCTCCCCGCCCTTGGGCCGCGCCCCTTCCGAGATGACGGCGATCGAGAATTCTTTCCCCCTGGCCGCGCGTTCCTCGATGGCCTCGATGACCTTGTCCAGATCATAGGGGATCTCGGGGATGAGGATGACGTCGCCGCCCCCGGCGATGCCCGCGCGCAGGCCGATCCAGCCCGCGTAGCGGCCCATCACTTCCAGGATCATGACGCGGCGGTGGGATTCCGCCGTGGAATGGAGTCGGTCCACGGCGTCCGTCGCCACGGAAAGCGCCGTGTCGAACCCGAAAGTGATGTCCGTGGCGGAGAGGTCGTTGTCGATGGTCTTGGGCACGCCCACGACCGCGACTCCCGCTTCAAAGAACTTCTGTCCGATGGTGAGCGTCCCGTCGCCGCCGGTCACCACCAGGGCATCCACTTCGTTCTTCTTCAAGTTCAATAGGGCCGCTTTGGACATGTCCCGCGCGGGGCCCGAACTGCCTTCCGTATTGTAGGTATAGGCGAAGGGGTCCGCGCGGTTGTTGGTGCCGAGGATGGTGCCGCCGCGCGTGAGGATGCCCGAGACCGACTGGATGTTCAAGCGGAGGTTCCAGTCCTCCACGACCCCGCGGAACCCGTCCAGAAAACCCGTCACTTCCCAGCCCTGGGTCCCGATGGCCGACTTGACCACCGCGCGGATGACCGCGTTCAACCCCGGGCAGTCCCCGCCGCCGGTCAGGAGCCCGATGCGCTTGACGCTCACCGCGCGGTCTCCAAGGCGCGTTCCAGGGCGTAGCACTCGCGCGCGATCTGGAGCTCTTCGTCGGTCGGGATGACCATGACGATGACCTCGGAATCGGGGCTTGAGATGACGGTCTCGTTCGCGCGGTTCTTGCGGGCGTCGAGCTTGAGCCCCATGTATCCGTGCTTCTCGCAGATCCTTTTTCTCAGATAGTACGCTTTTTCTCCGATGCCGCCCGTGAAGATGAGGAGTTCGACCCCGCCCATGACCGCAGCATAAGAGCCGATGAACCTTTGCACGCGGTAGACGAACATCTCAAAGGCCAGCTCGCTCTGGGGTTTTCCCTGGAGTTCATCGTCCCGCAGTTCGCGCACGTCGTTGCTCGCCTGGGAGATGCCTTTCAAGCCCCCCCGCCGCAGCATCATGTCCTCGACGTCATCCTGGCTGTATCCTTTTTTGAGCAGATAAAGGACGATCTCCGGGTCGAAGGAGCCGGCGCGCGTTCCCATCATCAGCCCGTCCAGCGGGGTGAACCCCATCGAGATCTCCACGCTCTTGCCGTTCTCAATGGCGCAGATGCTCGCCCCGGATCCCAGGTGGCAGCTCAATATCTTGAAGTCCTTGATGTTCTCTTTGAGGATCTCGGCGGCCTTCCGGCTCACATACTTGTGGGAGATGCCGTGGAACCCGTATTTCCGGATCCTGTATTTTTCATAGAGTTCATAGGGCAGCCCATAGAGGTAGGCCTTGGGCGGGAGCGTCTGGTGGAAAGACGTGTCGAATACCGCGCTGTTGGGAAGACCCGGGAAGACTTTCTGGGCCGCGCGGATGCCGCACAGATTGGCGGGGTTGTGCAGAGGGGCCAGGTCCGAGAGGTCTTCGATGTCCTTGACGACTTCCGCCGTCACGCGGACCGCGGCGCGGTATTTTTCCC